>JAFUHS010000201.1 GCA_017468745.1 Treponema sp.
GCTCACTGGTAAAATTCCTCAAAGCCGACCACACGATTCTGCTTTCAACCCATCTCATGCAGGAAGTCGAGGCTCTCTGCGACCGCCTCTACATAATTCACGAGGGGCGTCTTGCCGCTTCCGGGCGGGCAGAGGAAATTGCCAGAAACGCCGGATGCGAGAGCCTTGAAGAAGCCTTCTTTAAAATCACAAACACTTCAAAAAAGAGCGGGGAGGGGGAAAAATGAATAAAATAAAAGCCCTCTATAAATCCGCGGTTTTCTCTTATTTAATCGACCCGCTTTTTTATGTAAGCGCGATTCTTGTAATCCTTTTCTGCTCCTTCCGCTTTTTCTTCACCTCACAGTTTTTTGTCGCTGGAATCGGCTCCACGGACTTGCGACCTTTTTTCAATTCGCTTCCATACATCAGCATTCTCTCAGTTCCCTTGCTGGCTCTGCGCTTGCGGCCCCTTTTGCTCGATGACTCGCTTCCTCTTTCTCCATTGAAAAGGCATATTTCCCTTGTCTTCTCTTCATTTTCTGCCTTTGCCCTGCCAATTCTTCTTATGCTTTTCCTTCCCTTTGTGGTTTCCCGCTTCGGCACGGTGGACGCGGGGCAGGTTTTCGCGGGATTTTCCGGTCTTTTCCTTTACGCCCTTTCAGCAGTAAGCCTTTCTCTCTTTTTCTTTGAGCTTTTTTATCGGTCTACGGCTCTTCCCCTGATTCTCTCCTCGCTCATACTTGCCCTTGTTAATTTCCTGCATCTTCTGCCTTTGTACTTAAAAAGCGGGGCAATCCTGACTTTTATATGCCAGAAAATTTCTTTCGCCTGGCATTTCGACTCCTTCTCAAAAGGGATTTTAGACTCGCGGAATATTCTATATCACATTTTCGTTTCATTTTCGCTGATTCTGCTTTCAGTCCACTTTGAGAACAAGCGGCTGGGAAAGAAAACGCCATCATTCAGATTTTTCACCTGCGCCCTGATTTTGCTTTTCCTCACTCTTTCTGCCTCCAATCTTTATTTCCGCGCCGATATTTCAAAAAGCCGTCAGTTTACGGTCTCTGCGGCCAGTAAAAAACTGCTTTCGGATTTGGACGGCTCTTTAAGAATCACTTATTTTCGCTCATCGGAACTGAAAAACCTCTATCCCCAGACCCAGGATGTCGCTGAATATTTGAGGGACTATTGCTCGGCCGGAAAGGATATTTCCCTCACGCTGGAAAAGGCCGATGAAGAAAAACTCAAAGCCTTGGGAATTCAAGGCCAGCAAATAAGGCGCAGCAACGGCACGAAGACAGAATTCGTCACGGTCTATTCGGCGGTTCTTCTCCAATATCTCGAAAAATCCACGATAATTCCCTTCGTCCTCTCAACCCAGACCCTTGAATACGATTTGACACAGAGGGTTCAGGAGCTTGTGACAAAAAAAGAGCGCAAAGTCTATCTTTTGTGCGGAAACGGACGCAGCCTTGAAGAGTCATACTTGTATGTCGAGCCATGGCTTACCACAAGGGGATTTAAAGTCGAGCCGCTAAACGAATTCAACGCAAGTGAAGTCCTTAAAAATCTCACGGCTGAAGACCAAATCGCCGTCTTCGGAACAAAGGATTTGAGCGCAGAAGATTCTTTCTATCTGCAGGAAGCCCTTGAAAGGGGAGCAAAAGCCTTTATCGCCACCAGCCCCTTCCATACGACCATCGAAGACGAGTGGAAAATCTCAAAGCCCCAGGACGACAGCATGATTTCCTACCTGAACGGAAAGGGCTTCGCTTTTGAGAACGCTTTGGCAGAAGATATTTCCTGCTATCCCCTCACAATGGAAAGCGGCGATGGCAATAATGCTGAATATGTTACGCAAAATTATCCGCTCTGGATTGTCTTACAAAACCAGAAAGAAGCCAGGCAGGGAGCGACAGTCTTTTGGGCAAGCCCCCTTTCCCTTTACGGAGAAGTCCGGCCCCTTTTATACACGACGAATCTCGCATGGACTCAAAAGCCCGCCGCCTCTGACGACGGAAGCCTCTTTTTGACAAATCCCTTCCTGATTCCAAAGACCGCCGCGGCAAGCGAGAGCGAAAACGGCACATTCCTTGTAGCCGCCCGAAGCAAAAACATCTCCCTTGTCTCAGACCAGTTCTTCGTCTCAAGCCTTATGACCGGCTTTATCTCAGGGGAATCCAGCGGAGATTTCAGAAACTATGACTACATGACAAAAGAACTTTTGATTCTAAGGGGAGATGGGGAACTTGCAAGCCTCATGGAAAAGGCAGCCCCGGTCACGGCATTGTACAAAATCATCGATGAAGCAGACTTTGCAAAAGAAAGGCTCCGTGCCATCGCCCTCATGTTCGTCATTCTCCCGCTTCTGATTCTGGCGTTTTTTGTTTTCATTCAGCTAAAGAGGAGGAAAATATAGAAGGGCGTTCCCAAGCCTCAGGCTTGGTCGGGCTATCCGCGGTTCCGCTAACGCTTCATTCCCCGCCGACCATGTCTGCATTATCAGGTCGCGACATGGAGGTCGCGTGCCTGAAAAGGCCGTAGTTGCCGCGAGAACGAAGTTCTCGTTACGACATGGATGTCGGTGAACGGCTAGCGCCGCCGCTACTATCCCTAACGCATTTTAAGCATTATGAAAAACTTAGACAAAATTCTTATTAAATTTCTTATTCTTTCATTGATTCTCTTTGTTTTTTCTCTCTTTTTCTCAAAAAATGGAAAGAACACGCCCAAAGCAATTGACTCCGCGATTCTCAATCCCAAGCACTCATCTGAAATTTCACAGATAGAAATCAACGTTCCGTATCAAGAAGACGGCTCCATTATTTTCAAAAAGCAGGGGGATTTCTGGCTCCTTGAAAAAGACCTTCCTTCCGGCGAAAAGATAATTTCTCAGGCAGACTCTGCAATCATAGAGTCCTTTATCAAAAACTCCTCCAAAATCCGAAAACTTTACAAAGTCTCAGACAAAAGCTCAGATTACGAATCATTTTCCGTCTCTGAAAATTCAGGAATTGCAGTATCTTTTACTGGAAACAATAGTAAAATGTATACAAAAGTGCACTTTGGACACTCAGATTCCCTAAAAAATCGTATTTACTTCCGTTCGGAAGCATCAAAAATCACTTATGAATGTGAAAATGACTTCCAGCAATACCTCACAGCCGAAACAAACTATTGGTCAGAAGGAAAAATTATTCCGGAAATCAAAAATCCAGTTCAAATCACTGTAAAAATGAACGAAAGTTCGGTAGGTCAGCCGTCAAAAACAATTACCCTGGACGAAAAATCCGCTTCTTTTTCCATAAAATCAAAGGCCTTGCTTTCGCTCCGGCATGGACAAATCTGGTCAGAAACTACCATTAATTCAGAAAATTATATCTCAACGCTTACTGTCCAAGATGGAAGCGGCAGGCTGGCAAAACTAGATTTTTTCAAAATACAAAAAGGGGATGACGAATCATATTTTTACAGAAAATCAA
>JAFUHS010000022.1 GCA_017468745.1 Treponema sp.
CAAAAATCGAAAAGAACACCCTCATTTATTTCTGCTCGCCCAACAATCCGACAGGCGTTTGTGCCACAAAAGAGCAGCTTAAAAAACTGGTTGATTTTGCCAATGCCAATGGCTGCATAATCATCTTTGACGCCGCTTACTGCGAATTTATCCGCGACAAGAATCTTCCGAAGACGATTTATGAAATCGAAGGTGCAAAAACCTACGCCATCGAAGTGAACTCAGTCTCAAAGCCGGCAGGATTCACCGGAGTTCGCTTGGGCTGGAGCATCGTTCCCAACGAGCTTAAATTCGAGGACGGAACAAGCGTAAACAAGGACTGGAACCGAGTCATGACCACTCTCTTCAACGGAGCGTCAAACATCGCACAGGCCGGTGGCTTGGCCGCCTTGGACGAGCAGGGCTTAAAGGACATGAAGGCTCAGGTTGATTACTATCTTGCCAACGGTCACAAAATCAAGGAAACCCTGGACGGCGAGAACTTCAAAAAAATGGGAGTTGAGGCTTACTTTACGGGAAACGGTCCTTATGTCTGGGCAAAATTCCCGAATAAAAAGAGCTGGGATGTCTTTGATGCCATCCTTGACAAATGTCACATCGTCACCACGCCGGGAAGCGGCTTTGGTCCCAGCGGAGAAAGCTTCATCCGTTTCAGCTCTTTCGGTCACAAGGCCGACATCGAGGAAGCCTGCGCTCGTCTGAGCAAATTCTCTATGTAAGTCAGAAAAAGCCGTCGCTTTTGCGGCGGTTTTTTTGTGTCTACAGGTCTTTTTTGTAGCCGAAATGTAGTTTTACGGCATCAGCCCTGTTGTCCACCACTTTTGTTATGCCAATCTGAAGGGCGGTTTTTAGTTTTCCTCCGCCTGCCTGAAATTCTGCAAAAGGCATTACTTTCACATTTGATTTTTCCATTAAATCCTTGTCCTCCAGACTATTGAAGAATTTTCCCTCAAAACTCATTCCCAAATCGCAGCCAATGCAATAATTTCTTTTGCCAATACTTTTATCATCTGAGAAAATACTGATGTCAACTCCCAGCGTGTCATCGATAAACATAAGTTTTTCAAGCCTTGCCTCTGGAATACTGTAGGCGCTGATGTGAATTTTCAGGCTTCCGAAATTGAAACGGGGTTCTACAAAAAGATAAATGTCGCTGATTTCCAGGGTCTTTGATTTTGAGGTTGACTTTATGGGCATGTATTCAAAACCTAATCTGTTGTAAAGTGAGAAGACGCTGTACAGATTTCCGAAAAGCAAGTCAAGTCCCATGTGAAAGTATAATGTGTCAATCAGAAGATAAACATCTTCATCATTTGAATTTTTAGTGTAGAGTGGAGCGCCGATTCCCGCGAGAAAATCCATGGTCAAAAGTTTTGATACCGTTGCAAAATGCCAGTCGATGTTGATTTGCGGATTATCCTCAAAATTCGAGTTGTCCTTGCTGATTGTAAGGCCTGTGCTGACTGGATGGGCTTTGAAAGTGAGGCTGTAGCTTCCACCGATTCCCGTGAGAGGATAAATGAGTGAGCCGTTTTGTCCGAGATAATTCTCAAGAATATGAGAGGAATAGTTTCGTACCCCCAGATGCCTTTTTATATATTGCTGGCTTCCTGGAGCTTCAAAATGACCGAGAAAAAAGCTGAGTGAGTGGGTTGCCCCTAGAAATGAGCGTGTCAGCGTTGCAGAAAGCTCATTTATCCTGAATGTAGCGGCGGCATCTTTTGTAAAGCCGTTATCATACATGTCTGGCGTTCGTAAAGAGAATTCGCTGCGGACGGACAGCATGTTGCTCAGGTTGAATTGTCCGGTGAAAAAGCCATCGATAAAAACTGCCGGCTCAAAGCCCCTTGAATCTTTATTTACGAATTGTGCCGCCGCCCCTGTCTCTCCGCTGAAAAATGCTGCCGAAAAAAGACGGCTTGTGACTGTAAAAAAAACAAGTGCAAGAATCTTTTTCATGATTTGCCTCTCTAATATCGCTGTATATAAGTGGCTTTTGGTCTGGCAGTGATAATAACGCGGCGATTCATTGCCCTTCCTTCAGGAGTTGCATTTGATGCGATTGGCTGTGTGCCGCCGTATCCCTTATAGCTGAAAATTGAGCGTTCGAGACCATTTTTGACCAGCTCGTTGATGATTGTTTGTGTTCTGGCAATCGACAGGTTCATCTGTCCTACAGGTTTATTTACATCAGCCGTGTGTCCTTCGATAAGGATTGTGTATGAGTCGTCCCTGTTGATTTTTTTCAAAGCCTCTGCAAGATTTTTGACCCTTGGAAGCTCGCTTGGAAGCAGTTGTGCGCTGTCGGCAACAAATTTCAAGTCATAGAGCAGCTGAAGCTCATTCTCGCGCTGAAGAATGATGGGGGCCTCTTCGTTATCAGGAAAATAATTTTTTATATCCAGGAAGGGGGCATAGTATTCTTCATGAGCACGCTTTGTTTCTACAGAATAAGTGAGGTTTTTCTTGTCTATTAGGACAACGACTTTTCCCTCTTGAAGAAGCTTGATGTTTTCTGGTAGAGAAAGAATACGCAGGGCATCCTCTCTGGAAATTACCGGATCGGTACGCAGGTGACCGTATACTTTTCGGGCTTTTATGCGCAGTGGATCTGAGCCGATTCTTGACTTGTAAACGCTTTCGTCATCCCGCCAGTCATACTGAATCATACCGTTTTTACTCTCTGATTCAGGATTTCCCATGTTTCTCTCGTAAATCAAATTCATCTGCTCATCCCAAATTTGCGGAAAAAAGCAAGGGTATACTGAGTCACTCATGAATTCGCCATGGACATCCAGTTCTCCCCTCGCATCAATAATGATTCCTGTGTAGACTCGCGATGCAACCGTGTCGATGGGCTTTGCATTTTTATATGGAAAACGGTGTTTTATCATAAGTGAAGAAATCTGTTTCAAATCGATTGTGTGGCTTGTCATAAGAGTAAGGCTTCCGTCTGTAAAAATACCCGGAGTTTTTTTGCCCTCATCGATGATTTTTGTCAGCTGCTCTAGGGTGATGTCGTTTGCCAGAATCAAGTCGCCCAGCTGCTGGCTTGAGTTTACATAGAGCGAAAGAAGCGGGTCTTTTATAAGGTCGGGGAGTTTTGTCTCAACGAAATTCAAGGCTGCTCTTTTTCCTGAGGGCATGCTGATTCCTGCTCTTTCCGTATCAAGCCTTACATCCGAAACGAAGCTTGATTTTGACCAGTCAATAAGGCTTGAAGATGAGATGACGGTTTTTCTCTCCGAGGCATATAATCTGAAGGTGAGTGATATGCATAAAATCAGCAAAAATTGAACTTTATTTCTCACGGCTCTGTTCCTTTTTTATGAAAAAATACTTCTTCAACTTTGATTTTCGGCATATTTTTATTTATTTGTTAAGATTTCTTTTATTGCCCCTGCTGCTGATGGACCTAGTCCTGCCGGAAAACGGATTCTGTATTCTTGAGCCGGCGGCGTTTTTGCATGAAGTAATTCTGAATTTAGTGAAGAGAGTTTTTCATAATCAAGCCTGAGTTCGCCCGCAATCGCTTCGAGTGAAATCTGTGCTTTGACAGAAACATAGTCAAAGTCGCCTGAAAAAGGAAAATCCTGACAGTCAGGAAGAAGAAGATTGTATTCGCCGCTATGTTCCGTTATTTCAGCAATGGCCAGGAGTTTTGGCAGATAATTGATTGTCTCATCAGGAATGAGCTTATTTTCTGCCAGATACCAGAAATTTTGTTTTTTTGCTTTTTTTAGCGCACGTCTCATTGCACCTGCTCCGCAATTATAGGCTCCTATGGCGAGAGTCCAGTCTTTAAAAACCCGGTAATTGTCCTGAAGTTTTGACAGGGCTGCCTGTGTGCTTTTCCAGGGGTCGAGTCGCTCGTCAATCCATTCATTTTTTTTGAGAAAAGGAGACATTGAATTTTCCATGAATTGCCAGAGCCCGCGGGCACCAGAGCGTGATTTTGCAGTTGGAGTATATTCGCTTTCCACCAGAGGCAGGTACTCAAGGGCAGCCGGCATTCCTCTTTTTTTTAGCTCCTTTCTTATGTAAAGACGGTAGCTTTCTCCTTTGTCGAGGATACGGTATAAATTCTGCTTCCCGAAATTTGTCATGTATCGTGCGATGAAATCCTGAATCTTATCTTGGGCGTATTTTTCATTTGGAATTGCGATTTCACCTGCTTCCATAATGACCTTCTTTTTTTTCTGCTCAAGAAAACGCTTTTGCCGTTCGTAATCTTCTTCATCGAAAAGTTTGAGAATCTGATTAAGTGGGGAGTCGTCAATATAATAGTCATCTGCCGGCGGAAGTTCTTCTATGACGACTTTTTCAAAAAAGGAAACGAAATCATCATCTGGAGACTGATTGTTGTTTTTTTCGCTGGCATGAAGCGGTAAAAGAGAGAGAAAAATAATAATGGCAAGAAAAGACCTAGAGTTTTTCACCAAAGTAGATTCCTGCCCATTCCCATCGTCCGTGAATCTCAGGGTCAGCAGGGAAATTCACCTTTCTGAAATATAAGTACCAGACATTGATGTACTGGCTCCAGCCCCAGGTGCGGAGATATGCTTCTGTAGGTGTGGATGTGTCGTCCAGAGATTCGTTGTAGCGGATCCGGTTTCCCAACATAAAGTTGTGCATGGAGAAATTTTCAAGAGCGTTAGGGTCTGATTCGCTTGATTTCCAGCTCATTGCAAAAAAATTGACTTTTGAACGGTAGCGGTCAAGGGCACGCCAGTTGTATGAAGAAATTGCTTTTTTGACAGCAGTTTCCAACGCTTCAAGGCTTTCAAAAGTCCAGTCTTTTGGAGATTTTGAGAAATCAACCATTTGCCGGGCTTTTGTGTATGCCTCAGGGATGCCGGAAATCTGAATTGTGGAAGAGTCAGGCTGTTCCAAAAAGAGGGCATAGGATTTCAGGGCCATTTCCCATTCCCCCACATTTTCGTATTCAAGGGCCAGTCGGAGATACATTTCTGTTATGCTGACATTTTGGGGAAAATTATGGATAATCCTGTTAAAATAGATGATTCTGTTTGCCGAGTCTTTGCTGATTTGAATCAGATGCTGCAGACAGGCGAAATGAATTGACTCTCCGTTTACCAGTAAATCAGAGAAATTGTTGATAATCCGCTCGTAATAATATTCGGCAAGTGGTTCTTGCCCCGATTTAAGATAGTTTGACGCGACCATGAAAAGCCAGTATGCATCGTATATGTCGCCAGGGTGGGTCTCAACCCAGTCTGTGAGGAAAAGAACCATATCGTCAGTGCGATTTTCTGTGTAAAACAGGTTCGCAATCCTGTTGATGACCGCATACCGTGATTGCGGACTGATAGAAGGGTCTTCAAGAAGATTTGTCAGCTGCTCAAGGGTTTCCTGAGAACGGTCTGCCTCTGAATTTTTCGTGCATGAGGAAAAATAAAAAAAAGATGAGATAAGAAGGCTGATAAAGAGGATAGGAATCTTTTTCATGATATATTTCAGAATAGCATAAAAGCCGCTCTTCCTCAATGCGAAAAGAAATTTGAAACTCTCCAATTTGTCTAGTATTTTATCGATTTTTGTATTATCCTACTTTGATTTACTATTTTTTTCTTTTTTGTGTAAGTCTGGAGGATTCTAGATGAAAAAAATTACCGTTCCGATGCTTAATGTTCTGCTCGCGGCAGGGGTCATCCTTATTATCGCGGGGCTGCTCTTGATTTCTCGTTTCTCGCTTGGTTTTGGAGTGTCCTTGCCTGTGGGACCTATTATCGTCATGATTTTCGGGGCTGTGACTTTTTATGCCGCAATGACAATCATCCACTGGGCGATTTTTTTCTTCGTAGGTCTGCTCCTTTTCTTCATGGGACTTGCCATAACCTTCGTTTTTTCAAATGTGTTTCCGTTCGGATCGGAAACGCTGCTTCCGATTGCAGTAATTGTAAGCGGAATCTGCCTTGTTTTGACCTGTGTTTTTAAGCACAGAAAAATCAGGGGAGTTTATTTTACGCCATCTCTCATCCTTGAGATTCTTGGTGTCGTCTTCCTGCTGTTTTCTTTAAAAATCATAAAAATTCCTTTTTCTATTTTCATTGCGAAATGGGGGCCGCTCGCTCTGATTCTTGCAGGGGCTGTTTTGATAGGCGTTTTCTTGTGGCAGCGTAATTTCAATGATTTCTTTCCCTATGATAAGGATGAACTTTCAGATTTGACCGATGAAGAAAAAGAGTTTTACGGGGAATAAAACGAATT
Organism: Treponema sp.; assembly: GCA_017468745.1. Lineage (GTDB taxonomy): Bacteria > Spirochaetota > Spirochaetia > Treponematales > Treponemataceae > Treponema_D. The sequence goes on from JAFUHS010000022.1 coordinate 6,232, forward strand.
GAAATGCTGTCGGCGGATTTTTTTCGCCTGTGCCTGTATGTTTTTTTGTTCTCTTATGCAGCTTTCGGCAAAAAAGGCGAAAGAAGAGCCTCTTCCTCCTCAGGAAGAAGACTATGTCGCAGATCCTTCTGATGCCGTAAAACTGACTTTACCTGAGCGTCGTGAGACAGCATATTTTTCCGGCATAAATCCTGAAATTCTCTCCATGGTTGAAAAAGGTTCTCCAGAAAGCCTTCGTTCTGCTCTGTCTGGCTTGCGTCGAAGTCAGGATGAAATGAGCGAGAGCGAACAGGTCCTGCATTACATCGCTGTCTCAATAATGCAGATGTGCTGGAAGTCTCAGAATTTTTCGGAAGAAACTTCGGGTCAGCTGGTAAAGAACAATTATACAGGAGCAATTTCTTCATCTAAAAACGGAATTTATGACGCTTTCCTTGACCCAAAGGATTTCCTGAGCTATGCTCTTCCGGCTCTTGTGCTCGCAGTCTCAGAAACGAGAAACGATTACTACGATGAGGCCGAAGTCGCTTTAAACAAGGCTCTCTCTATAAATCCAAATTCGGTTTTTGCCCATTATTTACTGGGAATCCTCTATACCCGCAAGTCGGATTATAAAGCCGCAAACCTTCATTTTGGCTCGGCTTCTGATATGGCTCCGGATTGCTTTGAGTGTATGTATGCCTTTGCCTCCAGTTTTATGAAACTGTCTGATCCGGCCGCCGCCTTTAACCTGACAGAACGCTTGCTGTCAAAGTATCCTCAAAACAAAGATTTGCTCAAATTGGGAGCAGAATCCGCTTTCGCCTCAAAGGATTCCGCAAACGCTGAGCTCTATGTCAGTCGGGTACTTCAAATTGAGCCGGAAAATTCATATTATCTGCTTTTCCGCGCCCGTATTCTGGTGGAAAAAGGAGAGTATATCCGCGCGGCTTCCTTGCTTGATGCCTACGCCCGCAGGGATTCTTCTTCCCGCGATTATCTTGTCCTTCGCTTTGATGTTCAGAAAAACTGGAATAAAAATATTTCTGCGGCCACGGCGACTATTGAAAACGCCCTGATTCTTTATCCTGATGACCCTGAAATTATACTCAAGGCGGCTCAGCTCGCATCTGAGAATGGTACCCGTATTGCCGGACAGGGTGGGGAAGAGCTGGCGGACAAGATTTTAAAATCTGATCCTGAAAACTTCGATGCTTTACAAATAAAAATACGCTCTATGGTTACTGCTAAAAAATGGAATGAGGCATACGCCGCAAGTTCCGAGCTTATCAAAAGGGAAAAACTTCCTTCTTCAGCTCTCTTTACCCATATAAAACTCTGTCTCTCTGCTGGTCGGAAAGCCGAGGCCTGGCAGTATGCTTCAAAACTCTATGCGGAAAATGCCAGTGATGAAGAAGTTGTTCAAGCCTATATCGAAGTGCTTGTCTCAACAGAGAGAAGGACTGAGGCTGCCCGGCTCATCTCTCAGCTTCTGCCATCTTCTTCTGCAAAAATGAAAAGTTTTCTCTATTATGAGCGGAGTTTCCTTTCAAACGGTGAGACCGCAATTCTCGCTGATTTACGCTCCAGTCTTACTGCCAATCCCCGCAATAAAGACGCTCTTTTCCGCCTTTATCAGATTTATTTCAATAAAAAAGAATATAGAAAAGCCCAATACTATCTGAAACAAGTCGTCGCCCTTTCTCCGAAAGATGAATCCCTTCTCCTTCTGAGCCAGAATCTTGATAATCTATTAAAGAATTAAAGGATTTGCGAAAAACTTTCTTCCGGCTGTTTTTCGAGCTGCCATATAAGTAGTTGATTTTGACTTCATTTAATGATAATCTATTAGAACTTATTTTAAATTATGATGGATGTAATACTGCAAAAGCAGAATTACTATAGGAGTCAAAAATGTTTTTCGTCCCATTACTTCAGGCGGCGGCAGGTGGAACAAGCAGCCAGACTTTAATGTCTGTGGTTCCCTTTATCGCCATCATTGCAATTTTCTATTTCTTTATTATTCGCCCGCAGAATAAAAAACAGAAAGAAACCCAGAAAATGATTGACGCGCTCAAAAAAGGTGACAAAGTTGTTACAATCGGCGGTATCCACGGCCTTGTTTCGCAGACAAAAGAAAAAACCGTCATTGTAAAAGTTGATGAGGGTGTCAAAATCGAATTTAACCGCTCTGCAATCGCCGGTGTCGTTAATGATACACCTGCAAATCCAAAATCGGATAAAAAAGCTGACGAATCAAAAGAAGCTGAAAAAGAGTCTTCTGATTCAGAAAAAGCTGAATAAATAAAAATACCGGAGTATTAAAAATGAACAAACGAAGTCGTTTTATCATTGTTCTGGTAGTTCTTGCTGTATGTTTCGCATTCCTTTGGCCGTCAATCAGCTGGTATGCGAGAACACCGAAAGACCAGCAGACTCTCGCGCTTGGTTCTCTCGAAAAAATTAAGGACTACACTGTAGTAAAGGCAAAGGAAGAGGCTGACAATCTGGTTTCAATTGCAAAGTCAAATCCAGAAACTCTTCTTGATTCTTCTTATGATTATCTTGTAAAAGCCGCAAAAAAGAATTACAAGGAAAGAGTAAAGGCATATAAGTCGGCCGGTATGGAGGCTCCTGCTGTTCCAGCCCTTATGACTGTAGGCGCAATTTTGGATTCATTTGAATCAGCGGCTGCTTTGCGCGAGGCCATCGAAGGAAAATACCGTGATGAAATCCTGGCCGCCAAAAAACGCTATAATTCATCAGTAAAACTTGGCCTGGACTTGAGCGGCGGTATGAATGTTATCGTTCACGCTGACCTTGAGGCAGCCCTTGCCTCACAGAAAAAAGACAACGAGGTTTCTGATGAGGCTCAGTTCAAAAAGGACGCTATGGCACAGGCCATCGAGACTTTGACAGGTCGAATCGATAAATTCGGTCTTACTTCTCCGGTTATCCGGCAGCAGGGCGAAGACCGAATTTACATTGAAATTCCTGGAGCTGCAGATTCTGAAAGCGTAAACACAATCATCATGGGTAAGGGAATCCTCAATTTCCGCCTTGTTGATGAAGCTGCAACTTCTGCTGTCATGAATTACTATCGCAACAACGGCATCCTTTTCAATTCAGACGGCAAACTTCTTGATCCTTCTATTCTTCCCGAGGACTGTGAGGTCATGGGCTACTACGAAAAAGACGATTACGGTCTTGACCAGCTTGTCCGTGGCGCAGAGTATATCGCAGTCAAAAAAGAAATCGCCCTTGACGGCAAACATGTTAAGTCAGCTCAGGTTTCCGCTGACCAGACGACAAACCAGCCGGAAGTCAATTTCGTACTTGATTCAGACGGTGCTCAGATTTTCGCCACCTTTACCGGTGCTCATGTGAACGAGCGTCTTGCAATCGTAAGCGACAACAAAATCAAATCTGCCGCAACAATCCGTCAGGCAATCAATGGCGGACAGGTATCTCTTTCAGGCGGATTCAGCGTGGAAGAGGCTCAGAATATCCAGAAAGTCCTTCAGACAGCATGGCTTGAAGTTCCTCTTGAGGTCGAAAGCCAGCAGGTCGTAGGCGCTTCACTGGGAGAGGCCGCAATCAGGCAGGGTATGAACGCTTTGCTCTGGGGTCTGGCTGCCGTCCTCGTATTCATGATTTTGTACTATCTTGGTGCCGGTTTCAACGCTGTCGTTGCTCAGGTTCTCAACATGTACATCATGTTCTCTGTATTGAGTGCTTTCAATCTTACCCTTACGCTTTCTTCTGTCGCAGGTATGATTCTTACAGTCGGTATGTCAGTTGACGCCAATGTAATTATTTTTGAGCGAATCAAAGAAGAGCTTAAAAACGGAAAGAGCCGTGCTGCGGCAATCGCTTCCGGCTTTGACAATGCTTTCTGGGCAATCATGGACTCTAACATCACCACATTCATTGCGGCTGCCTTCCTTTCAAAACTGGGAACTGGCTCAATTCAGGGCTTCGCAGTCTCTCTGGCAATCGGTGTATGTTCGTCAGTATTTACAGCTCTCGTAGTTTCTCGTCTCATGTTTGATTTCAACACTGAGGTCATGAACAGAAAGACAATGAGCATCGGCTGGGGAGTAAAATAATGAAAAAGGTAATTCAATTTAGTAAATTTTTCCCTTGTGCTGTCATTTTGAGCGCATTAATCATCATCGCGGGAATCGTGTCTGTCGCAACTCGCGGAATCAACTTTGGACTTGATTTCAAGCCAGGTATGATTGAAGAAATTAAAATCGCTAATGCAGTGCTTGATATAACTTACTCAGGAACCGCTACTGTTTCTCTTGAAGCGTCTGATTCTGCTATTGAGCTTGTCGTCAGCGGTACAGGCGAAGAGAACCGTACGGAGACAATTCCTTATTCTGAGGTTGAGTCTGTTTCTGAGCTTGCTGCAAAAATGAACACGGTTAATGGTCTTTCTGCACATATCAAAAAGGAAATGCTTCTTCCTAAAGACGGTCTTTTTGTAAGTTCGGGTTCTTCAAAGAATCTTGGCGAAAAGCCTCTCTTCCTCTTTGCTGCAGACGACTCTCCGGCTGTTACGGCAGATGACATTCGTGACACGCTCAAAGCTTTCAACAATGTTGATGTAAAGGAAATCGGAGCCGGCTCTGAGCGGGCTTTCCAGATTCGTATGGGCGTTACAGGAGATGAAGGCAAAACCCTTCAGGCAGACGCAAACAAGGCTCTCACCGAAAAGTTCGGTGCGGATAAGGTCGCATTTGTAAAATCAGACTTTATCGGAGCTCAGTTCTCTCAGTCTTTGATTCGCGATTCAATCATCCTGGTTCTCGCGACTTTGGTTTTGATTTTCATCTACTCTGCAATCCGATTCCACTGGGATTTCGCTCTTGCAGCTGTTATCGCAATCATCCACGACTCTTTGATTATGGTCTCTTTCATCTCCTTCATTCAGATGGAATTCAGCACTACAAGTTTGGCGGCAATCCTTACTATTATCGGTTATTCAATCAACGCGACAGTCGTTATTCTTGACCGTGTCCGAAGCGACATCAAGGTTGTCGAGGCAAAGACATTCAAAGAGATTCTTAACTCAGCCCTTACCTCAACGCTGAGCCGCTCAATCATCACGACGCTCACGACATTGTTCGCTGTCCTGGCTTTGTTCTTCTTCACGACAGGAACAATCCATGACTTCTCGCTTGCCCTTACTGTCGGTTTGATTTCTGGTTGTTATTCTTCCATCTTTATCGCAGGTGCATTCATCCTTTGCGTACGAAAGAACCAGAAGTTTACGACAATCGCTGCTAATTCAAACATCAGCCAGTTCAAGGTCAGTGAAGACGAAGATAATGCTGAGTAAAATTAAGACGCGGATATAGCAGATAAACGCGGATAATTATTTGTCCACAGATTAACACAGATTTTCACAGATTTTATATAATTATAATCTGTGTTAATCTGTGCATATCTGTGGATTATTTTTTAGGTGATTTATGGAAGTTATTCGTGCCAGAATTTTGGGATTTTGTGCCGGTGTCCGGCGGGCGGTAAATGCGGCTGACAAGGCTCTCTCAGAAAACAGGGGTGGGCAGGTTTATACCCTGGGGCCTTTGATTCATAATCCTGTTGCCCTGGAAAAACTTGCTGAGCGTAACCTAAAAATCCTTTCCGAAAAAGATATTCCTTCTCTCAAAAATGAAGACACGGTGATTATCCGTGCTCATGGAGTTCCCCCGGAAACAGAAAATTCCCTGCAAAAGAGGGGAGTGAACCTTATAAATGCAACCTGCCCTCTGGTTACCCAAAGCCAGAAAAGGGCTGCGGAATATGCCGGTCAGGGCTACATTATTTTCTTTGCCGGCGATAAAAATCACGGCGAGGTGATAGGAATTGAAGGTCATGCAAGGCTGGCCGCAAAAGAAGCAGGACTGAACCTTCATTTTATCCTCGTAAAAGACCTTGCCGAGCTTGACTCTTCCATAAATCAGCTTTCCCAAAAAGGCGAAATTTCGGATAAGTCAAAAATCGTCCTTTTGTCCCAGACCACTTTCAGCATCAAAGTCTTCGACCTGCTCCAGAAGGAGCTTACAGACCGCTTCCCCTCTGCAAAGGTAATCAGTTCTATTTGCCCGGCGACCCATGAGCGGCAGGACGCTTTGAAAGAGCTGTGCGGGAAAGTCGACGGAGTCCTTGTAATCGGCGGAAAATCAAGCGCGAACACAAACCGCCTCTTTGTCACGGCAGAAAAATTATGCAAAAAGGCTGCCCTGATTGAGACTCCCGAAGAAACTCCTGAGGATTTTTTTTCTCTTGAAACTGTTGGGATTACGGCGGGTGCCAGCACTCCTGATGATACGATTGATTCTGTGGAAGCCCTGCTGAAAAAGCGGTCAGAGATATAAAAAAGTGCTTATTGTTTCCTACTTTCCATTTTCTATTTTCTGTTGTATACTGAAAAGACTATGACAAGATGTTTTGCTATGTGCAAGCCGGGCGTATTGAACCGCAGGCTTGTTGGTCAGGTAATTACACGCCTTGAAAACAAAGGCTTAAAGCTGGTCGGTTTAAAACTCATGAACATTTCTCCTGAGCTTGCGGCCAGGCATTATGCCGAACATGCCGGAAAATCTTTTTACAACGACCTTGTTTCATATATTACAAGTGCCCCCGTGGTCGCAATGGTGTGGCAGCTTGATAACGAAGATTGCGTTTCCCTTGTACGAAAAGTCGTGGGCGCTACAAAACCAAGCGAGGCTCTTCCCGGCACAATCCGGGGCGACTTCTGCTCACACACAAATCATAATATAATTCATGCGTCGGACAGTGACGAGAGTGCCGAACGCGAAATAAATCTATTTTTTAAACCGGAAGAGCTTATCGATTGGAAAGACGAGGCATCTTGCTGGTTCTAAAAACTTGATTATCGGTTCAAGGCCGGTAATGACAGTGTATCGAGGTTAAGAATGAAACCAAAGAATGTAGGTGTAATTGGTGCTGGTGCGTGGGGCTCTGGATTGGCTCAGGCAATTGCCCGTGGCGGTCACAAAGTTCAGATTTGGGCCCGCGAGCAGGATGTTGTAGACGGTATCAATAAGGAACACGAAAATAAACGCTATTTGCCGGGCTACCCCCTTTCGGAGAATCTCACGGCTTCCATCGATATTGAAGAAGTCGCAAACGGCAAGGAATATCTTATTCTGGCGTCCCCGTCTCTCTTTATTGCCTCAACTGCAAAGCAGATTGCCAATGTTCCTTCCATCAAAAACGGAGAGACGGTAATCGGCGTCCTTACGAAAGGCTTCGTTTCTTCCGAGAAAGGTCCTCGTCTTATCCTTGAGACCCTTGAGGAAGTTCTTCCTGAGTGCTACAAAGGTTCCCTTGTCTATATTTCAGGCCCCAGCCACGCAGAGGAAGTCGCCATGGGTAAACTCACAGGCCTTATCGCTGCCAGTGAGCACGCCCTAAATTCAATAAAATTCCGCGAGCTGCTCCGCGTTCCAGGGCTCATGGTCTATTCTTCCCTTGATGTCGTGGGGGTTCAGATTTGTGCGGCCGCAAAGAATGTCATCGCTGTTATGTACGGCTCTCTTGACGCTGTGAGCGAACATTCGGATATTTTCGGAGACAATTCAGAGAGCCTTCTGCTGGCGGCAGGCCTTAACGAAATCCAGAAAATTGGTTTTGCCATGGGAGCCACCCACGCCGAAACTTTCACTTCAATCGCGGGTGTGGGTGACTTGGATGTTACCTGCCGCTCAAAATACGGCCGAAACCGCCGTTTTGGTCAGGACATCATCAAAACAGACATCCTCTCAAAATTCAAGAATCTTGACGACCTTATTGCCCGAATCGGTGAAATCGGCTATCTGTCAGAAGGTGCCGTTGCCTGTAAGTTCGTCCATCAGATTGCTGAAGCCCACAACTTAAAGCTTCCGATTTGTGACAGCCTTTACCGAATCCTTAATAAAGAGATTGAGCCCATGGCTTTGCTTCAGGAACTTATGATGCAGGGCAAAATGGACTCAGAAGACTAAGATTTAAAAAGCCCGGAATAATCGAGGAAAAAAATGCTTGAGAAAATTACAAACACTTTCAGTGACATTACCCGCGCTTTAAGCGGCAAATCAAAAATCACTGAAAAAAATATCGAAGAGACCGTTGAGCAGATTAAGATGGCTTTGCTTGAGGCCGATGTCAATCTTCGTGTCGTCCGTCGTTTCGTAAACGCCACAATCGAAGAGGCAAAGGGCGAGAAGGTTCTCCGTGCAGTAAATCCGGGCCAGCAGTTCACAAAAATCATTTACGACCGAATCGTAAAACTTTTGGGCGATACAAAAGTTGATTTACAGCTTAAAGGCCCTGACACTCAGTCGGTCATTCTCCTGCTGGGTCTGCAGGGTGCCGGTAAAACCACGGCGGCACATAAACTGGCTGCTCGCCTTGCAAAAAACGGGCGTAAACCTCTTCTTGTTGCCTGTGACCTGGTTCGTCCTGCGGCAATCGAGCAGTTAAAGCAGCTGGGAGACAAAATCGGCGTTCCTGTCTACCTTGAAGAAGGTGCAAAGGATGCCGTAAAAGTCGCAAAGAACGGTATTTCTTACGCAAAAAAGAACGGAATCGACACCATAATCATCGATACGGCAGGCCGCCTGCAGATTGACGAAAGCATGATGAAAGAGCTGGTCGATGTCAAGAAAGCCGTAGACCCTGTGGAGACAATCCTTGTCGCCGACTCAATGACAGGTCAGAATGCTGTTGACATCGCGAAATCTTTCGACGAGCAGCTCGGTCTTTCCGGAGTTATCCTCACCAAATTCGACTCAGATGCCCGGGGTGGTGCGGCTCTTTCTCTCAAATCAATCACTGACAAGCCGATTCTCTTTATCGGTACCGGTGAAAAAACCGAGGACTTTGAGCCCTTCCATCCGGAGCGAATCGCAAGCCGAATCCTTGGCATGGGTGACATCGTTTCTCTGGTTGAAAAAGCCCAGGAGACCGTCGATATTGAGCAGGCCAAAAAGCTTGAGCAGAAGATGGCCCGCAATGAGTTCACCCTTGACGACATGCTCATGCAGTTTGAGAGCGTCGGCAAAATGGGAAATCTTTCTTCGCTTATGGAGATGATTCCGGGCCTTGCCGGTCAGGTTGACCCAAGCAAACTGGATATGTCGGGAATCGCCCGCCAAAAGGCAATCATTCAGTCGATGACAAAAAAAGAGCGGGCCAATCACCTGATTATAGGACCTGGCCGTCGGAAGAGAATCGCTCAGGGCAGCGGAACCAGCGTCGCCGAAGTGAACAAGCTCTTAAAGCAGTTTGAGAAGACAAAGCTTACCATGAAAAAACTTACTCGTAACAAGGGAATGCAGTCAAAACTCATGCAGCAGTTCGGTGGCATGAATGGCGGAATGGGCGGCCTTGGCGATTTGAGCAAGCTGGGTGATTTAAGCAAATTGGCCGGTAAATTCGGCAAATTTTGACGCACTAGGGGGTGTAGGGGCGTAAGTTGCCGAAGGCAATGGAGCGCTTTTGCGCGGAACCCCGAAAGACCCGACCCGCGTTTACGCGGGGAGTGCCCTTATTTAATCGTTATGCAGCTGACAATCCGTCCGTCTGTGGAATATCCGCGGGACGGATTTGTTTCGTCTAAGAAGGCTGTGATTCCGTTGTAGTATGAGTAATAATAGGTTCCGGGATGGAGTGGAATGTCAAGCACATATTTTCCTGGTTCTGTTTCTTTCATCTCGTAAATCCAGCTGTCCCAATTCGTAAAAGTTCCTCCGAGGCGAATTTTTTTTCCGCTTTCACTGTGGCAGACAAAGTGAGTGAGACCATTTGCCAGTTTTTCCGTGATTTCGATTTCTTCTGGCGGTAAATCTATGTATGAAAGTGAGTAGTTTTCGACTTCATTGTAAATCTGATTCGGGTTTTGCGGATCTATAGTCCACAATCCGTCGATGATGAGTCTGTAGCAGAGTCTGGAGCGTTTTTTAGGTATTTCCGCGATATAAAAATAGTATGATGAGGTGACATCTCCTTCATATCCATAGTTTTTTCTGAGCTGGAAATAATGAATTGTCCTGAATTCTTCAAAATCGAAAGCAATGCCGATGGAATTTGAAGTGACTGGTGCCGTGAAAACTGCATAATTATTGCTGATGTAAGGTGCCCGTATTCCCATAATGTCGGTAAGGACCAGATTGTATTCGTATGTATCTGCTGCGGGACTTGTTTCTTGTGCAGAAAGGGGACTCAAAAGGGTCGCAAGAAGAATAAATCCCATGAAAATAAAATTCTTTTTCATAATTTATTTATCGGTATTTTATAAAAAAAGTGAACCTTTATAAGCAATTTTTTACTATAAAGCATTGTTTTCAAAATGCCGAAACTAGAGTATACTAAGAAGGGTGGGATTTTAAATGCCAGGATTAAATCAGCTAAAAAAATTCAGCGATGATATACGCGAAATCGGCGACGAGGTAAAAATTCGTGCCCAGCGTGGGGAAAAAGTCCCTGAAATTCCTCTTCCGCAGGGAATTTCTGAAGCAGACGACTCAAACGATTTTCTCATTGGTTTGCCCGACGGTAACGCGGAGCCTGCTGCAATTGCTTCCGAAGAGGATATTGACGCACAGATTCAGGATATAATAGGTGGTGGGGAATCGGACATTGACGCCCTTCTCAAACCGCAGATTTCTGCTGATGACGATGACCTTGCTGATTTTCTAAATGATGATTCTCTTTCCGCACCTACGGAAGATTTAACTCCTGCTGATGGTGAAAACGAAAAGTCCGCTCCTGAAGAAACTCCACTTGAAGATATGGATTTGGACTCGCTCTTGAAGCCCTCTGATCCGGAGTCAGAATCAAATGCGGCTGATGATTCGAACCTGAATTCTTTTGATGATTTTGATTCCCTGTCTTCAGATGATGCATCTTTAGATGAAATTGACCTTAACGAAGATATCCCTGACTCTGTACTTGAAAGTGATGGAATTCCCCCTGTTGCGGATACTCTTACTTCTGCTCCCGACTTTTCGGCTGATGATTTGGGCGGACTTGATTCTCCTGACAGTCTTGATCAGAATAGTGGAGACACTTCCCTTGATTTAGGCGGATTTGACATTGATTCTCTTATAAATGGCGATGGCTCTGAAGATTCACCCGATGACTCGCTGACTGATGCGGCTCTGGCGGCTCTCGGAAACAGCGGGGATGAAGAGAAACATGGCTCTGAGAGCGATGGTTTGGAGACATTAGGCACAGACGACATGACGCTTCCGGAAAATGCCGCCATGTCTGACTTACCGGATATGGATATGCCCGCCTTGCCAGATGAGGGAGAGGGGCTTTCCGAGATGCCTTCAGATTTGCCGTCTGATGATTCTCTTTCTGATTTTGGTGAACTCAATGATTTTGCTTCTTCTCCGGAAGACAAGGCTGAGGGGGGCGGGGAATCTTCTCTTGAAGGTGATGAGGCCCTTTCTTCTTTATCCGACATGGATTTTGAAAATCCTGATGGTAATATTCCAGACGCAAGCATGGAAATCCCCGATGCGTCTCTGGAAGTTCCGTCAGATGGCAACGAAGAGGTTTCTCTGGAATCTTTTGATACCAGCGGAATGGAGGGCGTTGATTTTGGTCCTTCTGACTCTGCTTCCATAGGCGATGAATTTCCTTCGACGGATGAAGGCCTTGGCTCTGATGATGATTTTGTGCTTGACTCAAGCTTTGAGATTCCGGGTTTTTCTGATACGGAAACCGCCGATTTCGGGAAAAAGAAATCAGGTCTCGATTTTATTGATTTTTCAAAAGGCAAAGAGGGGAGACCAAAAAATTCTCTTACTGAAGAAGAATATGTCCAGTTCAAAAAGAATCTTGCCAATTATCCGCTGAATCTTCGTATTGCCCTTGAAGATTTTATTGCTCGCGATGAATTTACGGATGACGCGGTATTTGAAATCATAGAAAAAGTCCTGAAAAAGACTTCGGCACGGCAGCTTGCGACACAGCTTGAGAAAATCCTCGATGTTTCTATCAATATTCCACGGGATTTTGAGCGCCGTTCTTTTGCTGAATACGAGGCTTACAAACAGTCCTTCCAGTATCATCTTAAAAACAGGATTATTCCAGCCGCAATTGTCGGTCTTATCCTTGCGTTCGTATCTTTTGGTCTTTTTAAAGCCGGGCAGCACTTCATTTATAAACCTGTTATGGCAAATATTCATTACAAGCAGGGCTATACCCTGCTTCAGGCTAACGAATTCCCTCAGTCTGAGGAAGAATTTAAAGAAGCTGTTTCCTATCATCCTGTTAAAAAGTGGTTCTTCAAATATGCTCTGGGATACCGGAACAAAAAACAGTTTGAGCGAGCCGGCCAAATGTATAGAAATATTCTCCGTTTCTTCAATCACGACAAGGAGGCCGGTCTTGACTATGCCGAAATGGAACTTTATGACCGGGCTAATTATGAGCGGGCAGAAGAAATTGTCCGCCGGGAAGTGCTCGATTATCACATAAATGATGCTGACGGGCTTCTGCTTTTGGGGGATGTATTCCTGGAGTGGGCTGATATTGATGAATCAAAATATGAGCTTGCAAAAGAGCAGTATCTTGATTTAATTCAGCGGTACGGTTCAAATAATGTCTATCTTTCCAGAATGCTTCGTTACAATATCCGCACGGATAAATTGCGCGAAGTCCTTACTTACAAAAATATGTTATATTTAAGCAAGCAGGATAAGCAGAATCTAAAGAATTTAGGTGCTTCTGACTGGATGGAACTTAGCGGTTATCTTCTTGACAAACTTTATGGCACATTGAGCAAGAATGATGAATATCTCCGCTCTTCAATCGAAGATGTACTCGCCATGCTTAATCTCGCAATCAAAGCTGAACCTGCAAATCCTGTTTCTCACTATAATCTTGCCCGCTACTTTATTCAGAACGGAAATACTGAGCAGGCGAAAACCGAGCTTGAGCGAAGCCTTGACTTGTTTGATGATGTCCTTGTCCGCACAAAAAAGAATGTCTACCGCGAGATTAATGCGACCCGAATCCTAGGGGAACTTTATGCCGGTAACCGCGAATATCTCAAAGCGCAGACTGTCTACACGAGAGGCATAAATCTCTATAACGAAGAGCATGAGTCTTCAGATCTTGAGGGGGATGAAAATACCGGAAAACTCTTTGCTGATATGGGGGATTTGGATTATTTTATTTCTGGTGAAATGGAAGATGCCCTTTACAATTATGAGCAGGCTATTGAAATCAAAAATGATACCCCGTCAATTAACTTCCGGGTAGGAGCGATTTATTATAACCGGAAAGACTACGATAATGCCCTTCTCTCATTCATAAAAGTTTCGGAAAAAGAGCCGAACGACCCGAATATGCTTCTCTCCCTTGGAAATGTGCTTTCTCTCCGTGGTGATAATTTTGCAGCAGAAAGTTATTATTCGGATTTGTTGAAAGAACTTGACAAGAGCCGCGAAAAACAGAAATTCCTTCTTCCCCAGGAAGATGACGATGATTATGCAATAGTTGATTTGTATCTAAAGGCTAATAATAATCTTGGTGTGACTCTTTATCGCCTAGCCCAGCAGACCGGGAACAGCAATATGAACGCAGAGGCTATGGTTCGCCTTTCTGATTCAATCCGTGCCTGGGATTCTCTCACCAGAAACCAGCAGACGATGATTCGAATGGAAGGCAGCAATCTTGCAGCCCAGAATTCAAAATACATCACTCATCCCCATCCTGATTTTGAGCCTGCTATTTATACTGACATTCCCCGCCTTCTTGCAGGTGAAAAAGGCCTTGAATAATGAAGTATTTTTGCTATCAGATAGGAATTGAGTTAAAAAATCAGCTGACTTCTCTACGAAAAGAGTTTTTCAGAAAGACAATTCATATCTGCACGGCATTTGTGCCTCTTTTCCTGCATCTGGCTCATGTGCCGGCCTTACTCTGCCTGTGCAGTGCCGGACTTTTTTATATCGTGGCGGAATTCCTTCGCTTTAATGGTCATGAAATTCCCTTGATTTCTGATATTACCGCCGCCGCCGCCAGAAAGCGGGACGAGAATAAATTTGTGCTCGGACCTGTTACTCTTGTCGCGGGAATTGTCTCCGCAGCCTTGCTTTGGGAAGAAAATGCCGCCGCCGTTGGAATTTTTGCCCTTGCTTTTGGTGACGGCCTTGCAAGCCTTGCGGGAAAAACCTTCGGAAAAATTCGTGTTCCCTATACTCATGGGAAAACGGTGGAGGGAAGCCTCACTTGTTTTGCCGCGATATTTTGCTCGACTTTTTTCGTTACGAATAATTGCCGCATATCATTACTTGTTGCGGCAACAGGTGCTTTGATTGAGGTTCTTCCATTAAAGGACTTTGATAACCTTCTTATCCCTGTTTTGCTGGGCGGAATCGTAACATATTGCTCTTAACTCCACATATAAAGCCTGTGCAGGTATGTTAAATAAAGGTAAGTTCCGCCTGCAAGACCTGCCGTTCCCAAAACCAGGAAGAAATAGCTGTCGCAGCTTACCAGCAGACTGTATCCGATTAGAAGGATAAATGAGGATGATGCCAGATGCTTATGCTCCAGACTGTTCTTTTTGGCACCGTGAATGTAAAAGGAAAACACAGCTGTCAAAAGTAATAGAAAACGCATTATATTAATCTGGGTGATAAAACCTTCGGTGACAAGACCTGTGGAGGCAATATTTCCTGTGTTCATGGGGATTACAACTGCAAAGACGACGGCAATTACTGTCATGATGAGATAATTTCGTTCGATGTCTTGTCGCTGGGCTGTGTCACTTAAGAGTGCTGCACAGAGAAAACTTAAGGGGGCGAGGGTTCGCCCGAAAAGCACGAGATTTCCCATAATAATGAGTATATTTGAGAAAGAAAGCCATAAGCCGAGGCAGATAGTGAGAAATCGGGCTATTTCTGCCGAGCAGGCAATGAGAAAACCTGTGAAAAATATAATCTCACTGGTCTGAGTGTTCTCAAAAAAACGAATTAAGATAAAAAAACATAGGGGCACATATAGGATTATTATGGCGAATGAAATCATGACTGCTGTAAAAGTATTTTTTGCGAATGGCAGGCTGTTGAGTAAGGCTGGAATCCTATAAGAGGGGGGAGTGATTATTCTGCCTGAATGAAGACAGAGAATAAAGGTCAGCAAGGTTAGGGCGACTATAATTATGCTTGTGAACAAAAAGAATCGAATGATGGTGTTTCTCGTTTTTAGGGTCATGGGAAAATCTTAAACGGAAGATAAAAATATGTAAAGACTTTATTTAAAAAGCCGAAAATAAAATAGAAGTCTGTTTTTCTGTTATAGGAAAATTTGAAAAATTCCAATTTTTCAAGGTAAAATTGAAGTTCCCTATAGTCAGAAATCGATTTTGGGAGGACTTATGAAAAAGCTGCTTTTATCCGGAGTCATTCTTCTTGCCGCCGGAGTTCATTTGTTTGCTGGCGATGCTGCTGCTTTTGTCGATTTGGGAATTTCAAAAGATGGGAGCACTTATGCCTTTGCTGAATATGGTAAGACCGATAATCAGTTTCAGGGCTATGCTGAAATTTATACAGTTGATATTGCTAAAAATGATTTCGTTAACGGTGAAGTTTTTAAGACGAATCCTTCTGCCTCAACTGTCTCAAAAAGCGGAAAAACTGTTTATGACGAACTTTTCAAAAAAGCAGAATGGAAACTTCGTAAATATGACTTTCAACCGGCTGCTGTGGATAATCTTTTATATGTCCGGGATGACAAAAAAGCTGGTGAAAGTGAAATTGTCTTCAAGGATTTTGAAGGCTCAACTATAGAGCAAAGTGTTTTTTATCATATTAAACTGGTGAAAACGCTTGAGGGAAGTGGAAAGGCTCTTCGCTCTTCTTTTTT
Source organism: Treponema sp. (assembly GCA_017468745.1). Classification (GTDB taxonomy): domain Bacteria; phylum Spirochaetota; class Spirochaetia; order Treponematales; family Treponemataceae; genus Treponema_D. Next base: position 22,114 of record JAFUHS010000022.1, read on the forward strand.
TATCACGCTGGAAAAAAAAGACGGTGACGGGACAGTGCTGAGCAGAAATATTGTTGGCTCTCCCGACATAAAGAGAAAAGAAGTCCTCGATTATCGCATTGACAGAATTTTTTCTGATAAAAGCGGCAGGAATCTTGTTTTTGTGATTGAGAAAACTCTTGCTGATGTAAGGGGAAATTCGATTCGTTATATGGTCGAAACTATTCGTCTCTAACATTACTTTTTAAATAAAATACCCAGACACTATCATTTGAATCCGTTTTCTGCCCATTTTTTCAGGCAGGAGACGGATTTTTTTTAAATTTTTCACTTTTTTTTCAAATCCATTGCCGAAAATTGATTTTTTTTGCGAATACTTATGCAGATTGAAAAATAAATATTGGAGGTGTTCATTGAAAAAGTTTTTTGTTTCTCAGCTTTTTCGCTCTGTTTTGGGGGCGGCTATTATCGTCTTTCTCGCTCTTGTCGTTGTCTCTCCGCTTTCCTGCCGTCTGACGGAAGAAGGAATTGAAATTCTTCCCGTTGATACTACGGCTCCTTCGGTCGAAGACTTTAGTGTAAGCGGTGCAAAATCTGTCACGATTTCCTGTTCAGAAAAAATTGTATTAGACTGTATTTGTCTTCTGGAAATGGAAGAAGATGACGATGAGCTTCTCTTCGAGCTTCTTGACAGTGGGGACGAAAATCTCTATGCGGTGGCGGATTCTATTTCTTACAGTGAAAACAGAAAGTCGGCGGAAATAGAATTCTCTGAGGAGACAAAAGTCGGAAAAATCTATGTTTTCAAGGGAAAAATCTATGACATCACGGGAAACAGCCTGGATTTTGTACAGAAATTTTACGGCTATAACGAGAAACCTGCCCGTCTGCTCTTCAATGAAATAAGGACGACTTATAACAAATCAAAGCAGGCTGCAGAGTATATTGAGTTCTATGTTTTGAAATCAGGCAATACCTTCGGACTGGAATTAGTCAGCGGAGCAAACGGTGAGTCAAAAAAATATGTTTTTCCTGCGATGGAAGTTTCTCAGGGGGAATTCATTGTCGTCCACGGCCGCATTTTTGATGAAAGTGCGGACATTGCCTTGGACGAACTTTCAGATGACCTTTCTCTTTCAAGTGCCTATGAAAGTTCTGATACGGCAAGAGATTTATGGAAAGCCGGAAATGATAAAATCGCATCTAACAGTGATGTCCTCGTACTCAGAGATAGTCTTTCGCTTGATATAAAAGATGCTGTCCTACTCAGTGCGGCTGGAAAAACAGAATGGTCAAAGAAAACTATGTCTGAATTCGCTCAAACTGCCTATGACAAGGGAATTTGGGCTGGAGGAGCCGGACCGCTCAATGCCATATGTACTGAAGGTATGTCGTCTTCTTTACTTCGCTCAATTTCCAGACAGAACAGGTCTGAGCTGGCAGAAAAATACCAGGATACTTCCTGTCTCCCCGAATATATTCTTTCGGCAGCATCCGATTGGATTGTCACTGAAAAAATGACCGTGGACAAGCTTGTTATCTCCGGGGCAACTCCAGGTTATGAGAACAGTAGAAATCCTTATGAGACCAAGTAGATTTGTCTAGTAATTTGTCGGAAAGTGTGCTAGTATAAAAGAATGTCTGAATTATTAGCGCCTGCCGGCAATATCGAAGCTTTGGATGCGGCAATCGGCGAGGGAGCCGACGCAGTTTATCTTGGTCTCAAAAGTTTTAATGCTCGTCTCCGATCCTCAAATTTTGCATGGAATCAGTTTGAGGCCGCTGTTTCATCTCTTCACCGGCAGAATAAAAAAATCTATGTAACGGTTAATACGGTCAGTGAAGAGAGGGATCTTGAGCGTCTCTACCGTTTTCTTTCATATCTCAATAAAATCGGTCCTGACGGATTAATCGTCCAGGATTTTGGCGTAATCCGCATGTGTCAGGAGTTTTTTCCAAAACTGGAGCTTCATGGCTCGACGCAGATGAATGTTGAGAGTGCGGCTGGCGTAAATTTATTGAGCAAGACTGGTCTGAAACGCGTTGTCGTTGCCCGAGAGTTGGGGCTTGAAGAAATAAAATACATTAAGTCTCATACAAATGCAGAACTTGAGATTTTTGTGCACGGTGCCCTTTGTGTCAGCGAGTCGGGGCTGTGCCTTTTCTCAAGTTTCTTAGGTGGAAAAAGCGCAAACCGGGGTATGTGTACTCAGGCTTGCCGGCGTTTTTATACAGTTGATTCAGAATCAGACGGCGAAAAACAGGGCTATTATTTTTCTCCATGTGATTTGCAGCTTATTGAGCAAATTCCCGATTTGATGCAGCTCGGTGTAGAGTCTTTTAAAATTGAAGGCCGAATGAAGAGCGCAGAATATGTTGGTTCAGTTGTCGCCGCATACCGTTATCTGATGGATAACTGGGAAAAGGACAAAAAAGGTGCTCTTGCTACTGCAAACCGCCTGCTCTCAACGGATTTCGCCAGGGCAAAAACATCTTATTGGTATAATTTTAAGACTAATGCCGAAGGCGTTGAAAAAGCCGGAAGTCTCATTTTGAATCCGAATCAGGCTGGTGGAACTGGTATCTATCTTGGTACGATTGACCGTTTTGGCGAAATCCCGGACGAAGAAAAAGAAAAGTCATACAAGGCCTATCAGGAAGCCCTTCTCTCAAATCCAGATGCAAAACAGTCCGATTTTTATGTGGCAATGGCTCATTTAAAAGGGGGAAACTATGACCCTGATCCTGGTGATTCGATTCGTCTTCACAGACAGGATGATACAGGTCGTGTAAGTCACAAAGTTCGCACTGTTTCCATTGATTCCGAAGGACGGCGTTATATCGATATTCCTCTTGGATTTAAGCGTGGAGATTCAGTATATCTTTTGCAAACTAAATCAATGTCTAAGCGTTATCCCCGAGTGCTTCCCAATGACATTGGAAAATACCGTCAGCAGCCCGGAGCCGAACAGCTGCCTATCCTTGATTTGACGCCTGTCGAAAAAAACGAGCTCTCTTATTTTCCTGAAGGCTTGTATATTCAAGTGTCTACGGTAGCCGATTTGTACACGGCAATTTCAAAGAGTCCGGTTCGTGTGATTCTCGAGTACAATTCTGAAACCCGTGCCGATTTACTTGAAAAAAAATCAAAATTACCGCTTTCAAAAAAGCAGATACTCATTTCCCTTGATCCTTATTGTCCTGCTTCTCTTGAAGAGCAGATTCTTTCCGATTTGACAAACCTGCTTTCTGAAGGATTCAAAACTTTTGTCGTGAACAACATCGCTCACATTTCCATGCTTCGTGGAAAAGGGGCGAATCTTATTGCCGGTCCTTATTTATACACTTTTAATCGCTGGGCCGCCTCATGGTTTGAAAATCAGAATATCGGTGCTTTCATAACTCCCCTTGAAAATTCATGGGATAATCTCAAGGCGACTTGGGAGGAGAATGTACGAAGCAGGGTTCTTGTCACGGCATATGCTTATCCTGCCTTATTCCGAATGCGCTTCAAACTGCCAGAAAGTTATGATTTCCTCTATTTTAAAGATAAGGAAGAAACCCTTTTTAAGGTGAATTCTACCGTTGATGGTTCCATTGTTATGCCTGAAGCTCCGTTCTCAATCGTTGATAAAAATGAAATCCTGAATTCAAATGGATTTAAACGGATTTTGCTTGACTTCTCTCGCACCCATCTTACGCGACAGGAACTTAAAATGGTCACAAATTCCATGATAAAAAAACAGCCTGTTCCAGACAGTTCCCGCTTTAACTGGAAGGATGGTTTTTATAGCCCTGAAAAAATTGAGATTTACCGTGCCATGAACGAAAAAGCTGAAGCCGAAAAAGCTGCCGGCATATACCGCTCATCCTCTCAAAAAGGGAAAAATCGTACTAAAGGAAAGCCTTCCTCAGGCGATGCTAAAAGGCGGCGCAGATAACAAGGTGAAATGAGCTTGCCTTTGAACAGGGAGAATTTTTTTATCTGCGCCAGATTTTTAGAATACGGTGTCACCTCCTTCTTCAAGAATGTCATCTGCACTTACTTCAGAACATGTCTCTTCTGCAAGACCATCTGCGGCTATAGAGACATTTGTTTTTGAGGCAGAGTCTGACTTTTCATTGTTCTTTGGAAACTGAAAATCGATATGTTCCGCAATGATATAGACTTTTGAAGAATTCTTTCCTTCCTGTGTTTTCCAGCGGTCTTGTTTGAGACGGCCGATAACACGAAGTCCCCTGCCTTTTTTTGCCAGTTGTGCGATTCGACTGCTGAAATTTTCGCCCCATGCCTCTACATCAAAAAAAGCGACATCGTTTTGAGTTTCTCCTCTTGAATCTCTGTAGCGGTGGTTTGTAGCGATAGGAACGATACAGACACGGGTGCCTCTCGGTGTTTCTTTTACGAGAGAGTCACGGACGACATTTCCTTCAAGAACAATTTGGTTCATCTGATTCATAGTTTTTCTCCAAATAAGAATATATGCAGGAAGACCCGGCCGAAGTCTTCTGAGCAGAACAAGTCTTTTTCCTTGTTCATATAAGTATTTGAAAAAAAAATCAATTTTCGGCAATGAAAATTAAAAAAATGCGAAAAAATATAAAAAAAAGCGAGAATCTTTTGAATTCTCGCCTGTCCTTTACATAGGAATGTTTTTTACCAGCTTGACCATGTATAGTTTGATGTACATAAGAAGGGCATCCCGTTCACCGATTTTTTGAAGTCCTGGAGCGGTCATCAGGCTTTCGGCGAGACTTTCTATCCTCTCTTTTGTGAATCCCTCAACTTTCATGGTTCGGATTGTTTTTCGGATATAGTCACGGATGAGTGAGTTGACATCTTCAGTAAGATTATTGTGAGTCTCTTTTCCCAGCCTTTTGTTCCAGATTTTTTCGTATGAGTCAAGCTCACGGTTAAGGGTTGAGCTTGCGGGAACGAATGACTGTTCTGCATCCCGGGCGGCATCCCGCAAAGCGACCTTTTTTGATATGGTCGAGTTTTGCGCAATCATAGCCGTTGTTTCGTCTTCCCTGCGCTTTGCGGCTTCTTCCTCCCTGTATAGCTCTGCCTTTGTTTTCTGTGTTTTATTACGCTTGCTTTTTGGCGGACGGAGCAACATTTTCGCAATCCACGAGATTATTGGCATTGAATACCAGAATGGAAGCATAATTTTGGCATCATTCAGAAGTTCCTGACGACTCATTAAAAGAATATCGCTGTAGGGGAGCAGCTGACCGTTAACGAAAAGACTGATTTTGCTTGAATCATCTCCACCTGAAACATCGTAACTTAAAAGGGGCAGGAAGGAAGAGTGTAAAAGTGCGCTTAGAATCGGCGACTGAATACGGATTTCTTTTTCGAGTCGGTTTTCAAAGGCGTTCTGGTCTTTCATTTCTGGAAGAATATCAAACTGGCGTAATACTTCCGACCAATGATTTTTGATAGCCTCAAGTACGGATATTCTTGCGTCGGTACAAAGCCTAAGAATAAGGGGGAGCACTTTGCTTTTGAAAATAAAATACCGGGTCTCATCGTAGGTTTTGAAAACAAGGATTTCTGGTAATTCTTGAACCGGAGCTTCCTGCGTTTTTTTATGCAGATACTCTTTCAGTTCTTCCTCGGAATACTGCCCGAGGAGAGGAATGCCTTTGTTGTCTGTGAATTTTATTATTTCATCGAAGGTGAAATAATAGGGCGGTTTGGAAAGCTGAGTTTCGAGCATTTTGATTGCCCCTTCTTTTTTGGCATGCTCGGCAGCTTCGTTTTTGAAGTAATTCGCGCCCATTTCTGTAATATAAACCGCTTGAAGGCAAGACAGGTCTTCCTGAGTGTAGTCCTTGATTTTTTCATAGTCTTGTTTGATGAAGTAGCAGAGCTGATTCCAAAGATAGAAACTTTCAGTTGTTTGACTTAGGGTTTCGAGGGAATGATCTGCCCGATCAACAAAAGAATTAAAGAAATTTTTAACAATCATTTCGCGACCCGGATTTGAGACCGTGAGTTTTTTAAGGAAGTAGTCGTGGTGCTCTTCTTTTTTGAGCATATTCTGGATTTTCCCAACGGCATCTTCAATTAGGGTTACAACAGAGACATTTGACGGAAGCAGAATCGAAGGAGCATTGTGAGGAAGGGTTAGACCGTAAAGTGTTTTGTCATTCAGTTCCTGATGTTTTAAGAGACGGCTGATTAAATCAGCAGAAGTTTCCCTTGTGATGATTTCTTTTGGCGTGTTTTTGGGTAAATCAGCTTCTGAAGGAAAGGGAAGGCTTGGATTTATGGCAATATCTTTGTATCGTTCGGAAAATCGTTCGATATAGTAGGGAATGACGACGATTCCCTGCTTCTCTGAGCTTGTATTTATGATGAGAACAAGTTTTGTCGAGATGAGTTTGTCGAGTTCTGCCTGAAGTGCTGGGACTGGGTCTTCAAGATAGCAGGCGAGGCTTGGCTGTTCCTCAATGTGATGTTCTGAATAACGCTTTAAGTATTCGCAAAAATCGTTGTAATCAACTATCGCGTTTTTTTGTCGCGATGCGAAAAATTTTAATAAAACAATAATACTTGTTGTGGTTGCCATGACTTTATTTTATCAGCAATTTGTCATAAAATAAAGTAGAAAATTAAAAACTGAATTTTTCACAGGGAGTTAAAAATGCTTTCTTCACGAATGTCAAACCTTCACCCATATATTCCGGGCGAGCAGCCCAAGGACAGGAATTATATCAAGCTCAATGCAAATGAGAATCCTTATCCGCCTTCACCAAAAGTGATTAAGGCAGTGCGTTCTGCGGCAAAAGCCCACCCGGAAAAGCTGGGACTTTATCCTGACCCAGACTCAAACGAGCTTAAAGAAGCCATCGCCGACATGCTCAACAAATCAGGCGGCGTTCTCTGCAGGGCAAACCTTGAAAAGGGCAAAAAGAACGGCAGCGGAGCAATCGTCAGCCCCAGCGAATTCGATAAAATTCCTTTCGTCGTCACCCCGGACATGATTTATGCGGGTAACGGAAGCGATGAGGTTTTGAGCTTTGTCTTTTACGCCTTCTTTGACTCAGACCGAAAACTTGTCCTTCCTGAGCACACCTATTCTTTCTATCCTGTTTACGGCGGATTCTACGACATTCCCCTTGAGAAAATCCCCCTGAAGGCTGACTGGACTCTGGACAGAGAGAAAATGCTTGAGGCCGCCAATAAAGAGGATTCGCCAATCATTTTCGCCAATCCCAATGCCCCCACTTCTTTAGGACTTACTAGAGAGCAGGTGCGGGAAATGCTTGAAAAAGCCCCGAAGGACAAGGTTTTCGTCGTGGACGAGGCTTATGTGGATTTTGGCGGCGAAAGCTCCATTCCTCTTCTGGCAGAATTCCAGAATCTCGTGATTGTGAGGACGACTTCAAAGAGCCTGTGCGGGGCAGGTCAGCGCTTAGGCTATCTTGTGGCTAACCGTGAGCTTGTGAATGCGGTCACCACGGTAAAAAATTCCCTCAATCACTTTCCTATTGACTTTCTGGCTCAGACTGCGGGAATCGCGGCCTGCAGGGATGCCGGCTATTATGTAAAATGCGCCCAGTCTGTTGCTTTTGAGCGGGATGACTTCATCGACTTTTTGCGGGAGAAGGGATGGAGCGTCCTTGACAGCCAGACCAATTTCATTTTCTGCAAAAAAGACGGCGTGAATGGGCTTGAGGCCTACAAAAAAATCAAGGCAGAGGGCATTCTGGTCCGCCGCTTTGACACGCCCGGAATCGAAGAATATTTGAGAATCACGGTGGGCACTCACGAGCAGATGCAGGCTCTCCGCGAGGTAATGAAAGAAATTTAATGGAGATAATTATGAAATTTTTGGTGCTTTCTGATATTCATGGTGATTTAGATAATCTTGACAAACTGGATTCCCGCTTTAATGAGGCTGATGCACTTCTTTTCGGCGGGGATTTCGCTAAATTCGAGCATGAGGAGACGGGAAAGCCTGTCCTTGAAAAACTCCTCAAAAAACACGAAAGCATTTTCTCTGTAATCGGAAACTGCGACAATCCTGATTTTCTTTCTGAAATTGAAGGGGCGGATGTGAGCGTTGAGGGAACCCTTGCTTTTCACGAGGGAATCGCAATCTGCGGAAGCGGCGGCGGAACAAAATTCACTGGAACCACGCCTTTTGAGCGGGATGAAGACGAAATCCTCTCTGATTACGATGTGGTGGAAAATTCCAGCGGAGAATGTGCGGACGAGAGCGGTCACTGGTCAAATCTTGTCTTAATCATGCACAATCCGCCCAAAGACACCGAATGTGACAAAATCCCCGGCGGCGTTCATGTGGGAAGCGAAAAACTCCGTGCCTACATAGAAAAACGCGCTCCCTTTCTTGTAGTCACAGGTCACATACACGAGAGCGCCGGAATCTCAAAAATCGGCGACAGCTGCGTGATTAATCCGGGAAGCCTTGCCGAAGGAAAATATGCTATGGTTGAGGCCGAAAAAGATTCAAATGGTAAGTGGTCGGTAACGAAAGCTGAGTTGCTGAGCTTGTAGGTGAAAAAAACAGGCGGAAGCGTGGTTTACAACTCTGCTTATTTTACCGTTCGCGCGAACCTGAATCCAAGGTAATTGTAACATTCGTTGGGGTCATAGCTGTAGCGGTCGCCGGTGTAGATAAAGGGTGTGTATTCAGACCAGCTGCCGCCCCTGCTTACCCGCTCGCTTCCGGCCTCGGCTCCGCTTGCCCTGGCTCCTGGTTCCGTGTCTATATAGCGGCCTTTCCAGTCCCAGGTGAATTCACAGACATTGCCGCTCATGTCAAAAAGTCCCATGCCGTTCGGGTTTCCGCTTCCGGCTTGTGGGGGTGCGTCTTCCTTAAAAGGAGTGCCTGCCGTGCCGACTTTATGGCTTCCCCTCGCATTGTATGCCGTCCAGGCCACTTCTTCTTCGGGGATTGAGGCATCTTCCTTTCCGTATTTGTCAACCTGACCTGAGGCAGTTCCTCCGCCCTGCATCCCTGAAATTGTTTTTCTGGCGGCATATTCCCATTCCGCCTCGGTGGGAAGCCTGTAGCCGTCTGCTTTAAAATCACAGTTGCACAAATCAAGACTGATTGTATCGGTAGCGTCTTTCAGGACTTTTCCGTTAAGGCTGTAGCAGGGGGTGAGCGAGTGGATTTCGGAAAAGGCGTTGCACCAGATTACGGCATCGTACCAGGAAATCATGGTGACCGGCTGCTCTTTTTCGCCTGTCGGTTCTGCCCCCCTCTTTCCGCGGCTTCCTTCCTGACCTGGATTTATGAATTTGTAGCCCAAAGCCTCGGCAATCTCGCGGGTTTCATACCAGAGTTCGTAAGTCGTTTCGTAGCGGTTGATTTCAAAGGGTGTAATCCATCGTGTCGCCGTGTAAGACTGACTTCCGTCACCGATAACATAGACATCATATTGAGACGGAGCGACCGGACCGAGCCGCACCGGAGAAAGTGAGTCGAATCCTTGTGCCGGAAGAAATCCTGCAATAAGAAAAGCGAGGGGCGTGAAGATATGTTTTTTCATGGGTAAATTCCTTACTTTTTTCGCTTTTTGGCTTTTTTGAACTTCTTTAGCGTACGCGCGCTTTTGTTGAAGCTTAAAAGCCACCAGCTGAGCAATACAGAAATTAAACAAATTAAGGTTGCAATCGATACGGGAATGTAGCCCTTCATATTGTCAAAAGGAAGCTTGAAATTCATGCCGAAGAAACTTGTGACGAAGGTCGGAGCCATCATGACAAGGTTGATGACGGCAAGTTTTTTCATGGCCACATTCATGTTGTTTGAGATGACGTTTGCGAATGCGTCCATGACACCCGTGGTGATTGCGCTGTAGGTGTCTGCCATTTCCATAGCCTGCCTGTTATCGATTTCGACATCGTCCAGCCATTCCTGATCATCGCTGTCCAGTTTGAGTATTCGGGTACGGCGTATTTTTTCCAGCAAAAGCTGGTTTGACTTTAGGGATGTGGTGAAGTAGGTTAGGGACTTTTCAAGGTTTAAGAGCTGGATGAGCTCGGCGTTTTCAATCTGCTCATGCAGTTCGTTCTGAATGGAAGTTACGCGGCGGCTGATTTCCTTCAGGTATCGAAGGAACATGATGTCGCTTCGTGAAAGAATCTTGATTAAAAAGGCCGGGAAGTCCATGAGGGAAAGTCCCTTTATGCGGTTTGCGCTCATGTCTTTCAGAACTTCGCAGTCAGTCCAGCAGATTGTGATGATTTTATCAGGGTAGATGACCGCACCCACCGGAGCCGTAGTGTATGTGACTTCTGAATTGGGGGTGAAGACCGGAAGCCTGAGAATGGCCAGGGCAAAATCGTCCCAGTTTTCTATTCGGGAAAGCTCGTCCTGATCCATTACATCCATTAAAAGCTCTGGGTCAAGATTGAATTCAGACTGAAGCTCAGAAACTTCCTGCTGGGAGACACGGCGGGCATCAATCCAGACCCGGCGGCCTGCCTCAAGCTGAGAGAGTTCTTCCTTGCTGCACTTGACAAACTGATTGTCATCCTGAATCCAATAGTTAATCATCGTCTTGTATTATATCACAAATTTAACTTTTATGATATAATACCGATAATAAAAGCGAAGTTCTTTTTTCTGAGGGGATAAAAATGGCTCGTGGAAACGGTGGAATCGGTAAAACAATTTTTCTTCTTATCTTAATCATTATTCTTGTTTTGGGCGGGCTTTTGTGGTTCGACTATCTGGGTGTAATTCATGCAAAAAAAATGTTTGCTCCTGTTTATAAGCTTATGGGACTTGCTCCACAGACATCGCTTACTTCCACAAATTCCAAGCCACTGGATGCCGATTTAGACGAAGACCGTTTTTCAAAAAGGATTGAGGCCTTGGATATCCGCACTCAGGAACTTGATAAAAGGGAAGGAGAAATTAAAAAAGTCGAGGAGCAGAACGAAGCGATAGCAAAGGAGCTTGAAGACAGAAAAAAGTCACAGGACGAGCGTGAAAAGACCTTCAATAATCAAGTCAAAAAATATGATGACAGAAATACTAATATAGAAACAATCGTAACTTATTTAAACAATATGCCTCCGCAGACTGCCGTTGAGCAGCTTCTTTCCCATGATGATCAGGATGTAATCGATATTCTCCGAAAGGCTGACGAAATGGCTGCCGCAAGCAAGACTGTCTCAATGTCTTCAACATGGCTTATGTATATGGGGCGTGCCGGTCAGTCAGAGCGGGCCTCAACTATCGAACGAAAAATGGCCAACAAACCGGAAAGTCTTGACTAAAGGAACTTCAAAAAAAATTTTTTACAGCGTTTTTTTTAGCTTCGTGTAAAAAATCCTTAACCTTCACTGGAAAATTCCGATGTTTAAAAAGAGAAAACATCGGAAAAAAAGTGGAGGACTTCCATGAATATTCTTTCAATTACTCAGCTAAAAGGTCAGACTCCTCAGACTGAACTTTCACAGCTTCAGCCGCAGCCGGAAAAGACTGCAAAATCTTCATTCGAGGATTTCTTGCGCAGTGCTCAAGCTGAAGAGCATCGGGAGCCTGAAAAAAATCCTGCAGACAATAGTGTGGCAAAGAGCGAAAAGGCTGATGATGTTTCTGTCGGTCAAAAATCTGAGCAAATCGCCAGAAAAGATGAGCGAAGTGAAAAAAATCAGATAGAAGAAAATAAAAAAGAAACATCTGGAAATGATAAATCTGAAAAAATCGCAAGGCAAAGTTCTGATGAGAAAAAAGTCTCAGAAAAGACAGGGCAGACTGTCGAGGATGTGACTGCAGAAATCGCTGTTAGTGAAATTTCAATTGAAAATTTTCAGCTGATGCAGCTTCTTGAAAAAGAAAATCTGAATTCCGATGAAGTAATTGCTTTTTCTGAGGTCGAAGTGCCAAATCTTGTCCTTGGCGAAGAAAATTCTGAAATCGATGATAAAACGCTTGCCTGGCTTATGTCATCAGCACGCAGGGAAAGTTTGCAGGAAGATATTTCCAGTGAAGATTTGGATTCTCTTATGGATGCCGCTACAGAGTTTATCCCTGGAAGCGAATCGGAGAGCGAAAAACTTGAGAATGCGCAGAATCTTGCGGTTTCAGACCCAGAGCTTTTTCTGGAAGCCGCTGATTCCGCTCGTTTTGCAGAAATGCAAAGGGGGGCGGTAAAAAGTGAATTTACTTTAGGTTCCGACAATAAAACGACTTTGACAATTGATTCTGCTGAAAAGAAAAAAGGTGCGAAAATCACCATTCATGATTTACGCAGCAGACATCTTTTTGATGATACTTCGGCAAAGGTAGATTCCTCAAAAATCGTTCAAAAGGCGGCTGAAAAAAAAGAAATCACACTCTCGCTGCAGCAGCAGAATGAAAATAATGTGCAGATGACTATGGAACTTGCCGCAAAAGCTCAGGAGAATATCACTTCTTCATCAGCTCAGGCGGCAGGGGCGAACGGCTCTGACTTTCAGGCTATGCTTTCAAACGCCGTTCAGGAAAATGCGCCTGATTTCGTAAAGGCAGGAAATATCGTCCTTAAAGACAGCAATCAGGGAACAATCAATTTGATATTGCGACCGGAAGGTCTTGGAAATGTAAAGATTTCTCTAAACCTTGATGATAAAAATCTTTCCGCGCAAATTACGGTTCAGACTAAAGAAGCAATGGATGCTTTCCGTGAAAGTATTTCATCTCTCAAACAGGCATTTGCCGAGAGCGGTTTTGAGACTGGAAGTTTCGATTTGAATTTTTCAAACAATCAGAACCAGCAGGGCTTCGCTCAATCAGGTGAGCAGGAACAGAATCAGCAGAATATTGGTATTCTCGCACAGAAGAGTTATGGCGAATTCGTTACGGCTGATGCGCTTGCTTCTGGCGAAATGGCGGAAACTTCTTCGGAAGGAAGATACGCTATAAACATCGTGGCATAATTGGTTAAAGTCGGTAAATCTGATGCCGATACTTGAAGTGTAGCGACAGTGCTATATGTGGGGTATAAAAATGGAAATGAGTGCAAGTAACATCAACACAACGATGAGCGCACAGGAAAAGTTCAAGGTCGATAATATTGTAAACGGTTACAATAAAAAACTTGATTTTGAACTCAGAGAGGGCAGAATCGCAAGCCGAGAATTGGGTAAAGACGACTTTTTGAAGCTCTTGATGGCTCAGATGACGAATCAGGATCCGACAAATCCGATGGAAAACACTGAATTCATCGCCCAGATGGCACAGTTCACATCTCTTGAGCAGATGACGAACATGAGCAACAACTTCGAGAAAATGGCAGCGATGATTAATTCAAGCGAGGCTCAGAGTATGCTCGGTCGTACTGTTCAGATTGACCTCGGAGCGGAGCAGACGACTACAGGTGTCGTTGAGGCTGCCACACGAGGTAACACCCCACAGGTTCAAGTGAACGGTATGTTCTACGATATGAATAAAATCAAGGCCGTCTACGGCTTTTAGATTCCCGCGTCAGGTGCGAGAATGACAAATCTTGTGCGCGAGAATGACACTGAATAAAAAAAAGAGGGTAGCGATATGATGAGCTCACTTTATTCTGGCGTTTCTGGCTTGCAGAATCACCAGACACAAATGGATGTAATCGGCAACAACATTGCCAATGTAAACACAACAGGTTTCAAACGGGGCCGTGTTAATTTTCAGGACATGATCAGCCAGCAGCTTGCAGGCGCTTCAAAACCGACTGAGGAAAAAGGCGGCGTTAACCCGAAAGAAGTCGG
>JAFUHS010000202.1 GCA_017468745.1 Treponema sp.
ACGCTCTGGTAGGTCAGGCTTGAGAATAAATAGCGGTCGCTCACCACGATTTTGCCGCTTTGGGCCTTTTCAACCACGCCGCAGTTCGTGCCGCCTTTTCCGAAAAGATGCTCGTTTCTGTCTGCGGCGAACAAAAATGCACTGGTGCGCGCGTCAAGCTCCACATCTCCTTTCAGCATTCTGCGAAGGAATTTTCCGGTCTCGCTGTCAGTCGGCTCTGTGGTAAAAAAGAATCTGTGGGCATCCGGCCGCTTTTTTAGCATCTCAATCTGGGTGCTGGTTCCCGCTCCGTCTATGCCTTCAAAAACTATAAAATTTCTTAAAATCATAACTTTTTCCTAATCTGTTTTTTTTACTTTCAAAATCCATTATAGTAGAAAACTAATTTTCTGCCGATATTAGAAGAGGAAATCTGTCTCTTTTTTTATGAAGTCCAAAGTTTTTGGCGTCAGCCTGGGAAGCGTTATTTTTATTTTTCTCCTCATCGTATCTCTCGCACTTGTGCGTCCGATTTATCTGCGTGTGGAGGAGTCATTGTCGAAATTTGAGCAGGCACTTTCTGAAAAACTTGAGACTGAGACAGGTCTTGCTTTTTCGTACAAATCTCTTTCTCCTTCAATTTTTATCGGGGTGAATTTTAAAAACATTTCGGTTTTTGATGTTTCCAGTAAGAAAAAAATCATAAGTATCAAGCGTGCCACACTTTCTTATGATGCCCTGGGATTTTTCTCAAAAAATCCGACCGTCGCTCTCAAAGAACTTGAACTTAATGGCGTGAGCGTTGAATTTGACGCGGTGAAGGATACCGAATCCATCAAAAAAATAAGCGAACTCTTAAAAAATCGGAAAAATGATTCCGCTGGGGAAGCTCGTGTCGAAGCGGACGAAAAAACAAAGCTGACTCTTGAAGATAAAGAACTTGATATTCCTCTGGATATTGTCATAAAAAATCTCTCCCTTCATTATTCCGATGCTCAGAATGATTTGCTTGTAGGACTGAAAAACTTACGGATGAAAGATTTTTCTCGTTCTGATGGAATCGCTATTGATACTGCGGGAAAAATGACTTTGAAGACGGGGCTTTATAAAACCGGGGGGCGGTGGACATCATTCTCCAGCAATTTTTCTGTATCCGGTGTGTTTTTCCCGAATATTACCGGAAGTTCTGCCCTGGTTAGTTTTTCTGCTGCCAGTGGCGCGGATTACAGCCTGTCTCACCTTGATTTGCTGGTAAATTATGCGAATGACAGGCTGGAATTTCGTTCTATGCGAACGGTGCTTCCCTTCTCAATTTTTGCAAGCTTTGATTTGCAGGAAGGAAGTTTTGCTGTTTCTGGTGATTTTGACCACTTCAATCCGCTGAGTCTGATTTCATTCCGTAAAAAACCTGAGATGATTCGGAAAATAGACGGCTCTACTGTTTCAGGCTCGCTTTCCGGAACATTCTCAAAGAGAAATATCGGCTATAAATCAGACATTACGCTTGACTTGACGAAAAAACTTCTTGGAGAAAATGTCAGCCTGATTCTCAAATGTAATGGCGACAAAAATACGCTTAATATTTCAAATCTTGCGGCAAAGGGCTCTTTCGTCGATGCTGATTTCAACGGTTCTTTTAACATAAAAAAATTGCAGCCATCGGGCATGCTTTCGCTGAACTACTTTCTTCTCAAAAACGGTGGAATCATTTCTACTGAAGTCTATGTTGATCCTTATCGAAACGGCTTTACCTGCGTTGCTCCACAGATTTTCATGAATGAAAAAAGTTTCACAGGTGTCCAGTTTACGGCATTGCCTAGTGTAAATTCCGTGGATTTCCAGTTCGAACTTCTCGATTTTGCTCATCCTGATTATGAGGATACAGGCCGACTTCAGATTGACGGCAGTTTTTTGAGCGGAAAGGAAAAATTCCTTCAGGCAAGCGTGTCCGTATCCAACATATTTGCTGACAGCATTGTAGACACGGCGGCATTTTTTATGCCTGAAGACAAGCAGGGCTTCCTTTCTTCCCTGTCGAAAAATCTCTATCCTTATATTTTCACTACAGAAGTTTATTTCTCCAGTGATTTCAAGGATTTTTCGGTGAACGCGCCTTACTGTCTTTTTGCCAACACTGAAAAAGACCGCCAGCTTGTTAATTTTGCCATTGACGGTTCCAAAGAAACCTTGCAGTTATCGCGACTGGATCTTATTTTCGGAAACCAGACGGCTCATGCTGAGACATCGATTGAGTTTTCAGACAGATTGACTGAATTTTCTTTTACCAGTGATTTGACTGTTAATTCCCTTCCTTACCGCTTTTTCGGTAATGTCACCCCGGACTGGATTGCCGTATCTGGTGACTATGATTTTGACGCAATTGTTTCGATTGACGAGCAGATTGGTGCGACTTTGCAGTTCAACCGGCTGCCATTCAGCTTTGGAAAATTCGTCTTCTCTGCCTCTACGAATGCCGTCCTTCACTTCGGGCGGGAGAGTGGTTTTGAGGCTGATATAGTCAGTCTTGAGCTGGACGAACCATCGTCTTATCTTCAGTTCAATCCCCATCTGGCTTTATCAGGAGCTCTCAGCAAATACGGTTTCGTTCTTAATTCTCTGTCTTATACGGATACTGTCTCCAGCCTTGACGGGGCTGGCAGCATCATGTGGAATCTTAACGGGAAGATTTTTGACTCAGTTCATGCGAATCTTATTGCGGAAAGTCCGATTTCTACAGAAAAACTCTCTTTTTCTGCCGAAATGACAAATCCTTTGCAAAAAGAGTTTTCGGCAGAGGCTGTCAAAAATGATTTTTATATCTCGTTGGAGGCTTCGGTGAATTCCTTCCCGTCTGCCCGTCTGCTTCCCCTTCAAAATCCTGAGAATACGATTTCCGCTGATTTGTCGGCAAGCGGAACTATAAGCAATCCGTTCGTTTCTGTCACATTGCATCGCTCATCTCTTCTTCTTTATGGTTACCCCCTTCTTGCAAGCGGCTCCATGTCTCTTGATGATACCGGTCTGCATCTTGATAATTTTGGTCTCAACTGGTCTCTGCTTAATGTCTCTGATTTTAGGGCATCATTTGATCCTGATGCATTTAAGGGCTCTGCCTATCTTACTCTGGATGCGGATATCATGGGTAAAAAACTTCACGCTCCTTTCGCCCTTCAGCTTGATGGTGCCCGCCCCGAAAAACGATTCGGTCTTCCTGATTATTATTCTTTGGATCTTTCCTCAGAAAAAATTACCGGTGATTTCATTTCCAGCGATTTTCCTCTTAAAATTATGGTCATGCATACGCCCGGACGCTTTGATGTTGCCACCGATGTTGAGACTGGATTCCGTGCTTCTTATACCAGTGACGGTAAGATTTCGGCCAAGGCTGGAAAAGGAAGTCCGATTCAGTTCAATCTTGCCGGAAATATTCAGAATAATAATCTGAACCTTGATTTGACCGGAATTGTCGCGGATATGCGTTTTATTTGTTCTGAAATAGAAATTCCTTTCGTAAGTTTTAACTCAGGTTTGCTGACCGGAGCACTCCGAATTACCGGGCCTACTACAGACCCTGAATTTACAGGTGCTTTTGGTGTAGCTCACCCGAATTTTGTTATACCTTTCATCTCTAAGAATTACCTGCATGCTGATAAGGTAATCATGACGGTCGGGCAGGGAGAGGCCGTTGTCCCGCCGACTCCAGTTACTCTGGGAAAAGGTCTTGCCACAGTTGAGTATCGTATGGACTTTAACCGATGGATTCCAAATTCTCTGGAACTCAAAATTAACATAGATGATAATAGAAAGGTTCCTCTTGATTTGACCTTCCCCTTTATTCATGCAAAGGGTCTCGCCAGCGGAAGGCTCGATTTATCATTTACTCTTCCACGGGATGTCAGTATTTCAGGATTCGTTGTGGCAGACAACACTGATGTTGAGATTATCGCGACTCCTTTACAGAATCAGTTTTCTCTCGATAATATCCTTGGTGCTGTCCCCTCTAAAGAAAAGGGGAATGTCAATGTCGCTGTGGACTTTGATATTATTGTTGGTCAAAAAGTCCAGCTTCTCTTCAATCCTTTCCTGCGGGGGGTTGTGGCGCCTGGAACTCCTCTTTCCATTTATTTCGACTCTTATACAGGAGACATGGAATTCAAGAGTGACATTACGCTTCGAGGCGGTGAGATTGCATGGCTGAACAGAAACTTCTATATGAAAGAAGGCCGTATCATCTTTAATGAGAATCAGGATTCCATTGACCCGAAGATTACTGTTCGTGCGGATACTCGTGAGCGGGATGCGAACGGAAACCTTGTTACGATTACTCTTGCGGCTAATAATCAGCCGGTCAGTTCTTTCAATCCGACTTTTTCTGCGACTCCGGCAAAGTCTGAGCGAGAGATTATGCAGCTCTTGGGACAGGTTATATCTGCGGATTCCACTGGTGTCTCTGATATTCTCGGTTCCAGCGGTGATTTTTTCATCCAGTCAACGGTGATTCGCCGGGTAGAGAATACATTGCGTGAATTGCTGAATTTTGATATATTTTCCATTCGAACTAATGTCTTGCAGAATTCACTGAAGATGAGTATGGACGAAAATACCAATAATAAACAGCTGTCCGTCGGTAACTTTATCGATAATTCGACTGTTTACATAGGTAAGTACTTCGGCAGTTCTATTTATGTGGATTCCATGCTCCATTGGACTTACGACGAGAATAAGATTAACAACGGCACATCGGTAAACGGGATTGTGTTTCAGCCTGAGCTCGGTTTTGAGATGACGACGCCGTATGTAAATATTCGACTCGGAGTTGCGCCTGACATTGATTCGCTTCAAAAAGGTCTTTTGAACACATGGGTTCCGTCTACATCAATGACGCTGTCATGGAAGTTCGCTTTTTAAAAAATAATTGAGGGGATTATATGTCAATCCGTCGGCTTTTTGTCGCGCTTTTTGCGTCTTTCTTTTTATCTGCATTCCCGGTTTTTGCACAGGCTGCTGCCGAGTCTGCATCTGAAACGACTTCATCTTCAGAAGAATACAGTGATACATGGTATTACGGGGCTATAATAAAATCCGTAAATTTCAAGGGATTAAAGAGTGTTGCCACAAAAGATGTTGAGGGCGTAGTCTCAAGTTTTTACGGTAAAAAATTCAGCGATGAAATCTTCGCCGACATGATGGACAGAATTTACGCCCTTGATTTGTTTGAGGAGATAAATCCAGAGGCGCTTCCTGGCGACATGAAGCGTACGACTGTCGTCATCAACTTTACGGTCAAAGAAAAACCGGCTGTTTCCAGAATCCGTATAAATGGAAACCGTCAGATTCGTACTACAGAAATAAAAGACACCCTGTCTTCAAAAGAAAAGGACATCTATATTCCTTCAAAAATTTCTGTGGATGAGAGGGCTATTCGCGATCATTATCTTGAGAAGGGCTTTACCAATGTAAAAGTATCGTCTTCAACTAAAGAAACCGAAAAAGGAATCGAGATTTCATTTGATATTGACGAGGGGCAGTCTACGGTTATCGCCCATATCAATTTTTCGGGAAACAAAGTCATTTCTTCCAAAACCCTTAAAAAGAAACTTAAATTAAAGGAAGTCGGCATTATAAACAAGGGTGCTTTTCAGGAGTCAATGCTTGAGGCCGATAAGCAGGCAATCATTTCCTACTATTGTAATGAGGGGTATATCGATGCTTCCATTGTCGATGTTACCCAGAGTAGCGAAATAAACGAGAAGAAAAACCGCAATGAGCTTACAATCACTTTTGTCATCACGGAAGGCTCTCAGTATACATATGAGGGAGTTTCTTTTGTGGGAAACAGAATTTTCTCTGACAGTGAGCTGCAGGCACGGATTAAGCTGAAAAAAGGTTCTGTCTTTAATCAGACAAAGTTTAATGAGGGGCTTATGTCTGTCGCCGATCTTTACTATGAAAACGGCTACACTGCAAACCGTTTTCAGCAGGTTCCGGAAAAAGATGCCGAAAAAAAGACTATCGCCTATCAGTTTATGATTGTGGAAAATGTCCGCTCTCATGTTGAGAACATTATAATCAAAGGAAATACACGGACTAAAGAGCATGTCATCCGCCGTGAAATTCCCATTGAAGCCGGAGATATTTTCTCAAAGGCAAAGGTGACTACAGGCTTGCGAAATTTGTACAATTTGCAGTATTTCAGCGCGGTCGTTCCTGATGTTGTGCCCGGCTCGGAAGAGAATCTTGTCGATTTGATAGTCTCTGTCGAAGAGCAGTCAACCACATCAATTGAATTCGGTGTTACTTTCAGCGGAGTTTCCGATCCTGACGATTTGCCCTTCGCTCTGTTCGTAAAATGGCAGGACAGCAATGTCCGAGGCTCTGGCCGCTCTGTAAGTGCCAGCACGACGATTGCTACTGATACACAGACCCTTGGTCTCAGCTACGGCACGAACTGGTTCAAAGATTTGCCAATCAGCACATCAATCAGCACTGAAATTTCTCATTCCAGCCTTTCTGCATTACGCAATAAAATTTCCCGCGATGGTCTTCTTAACGATGATACTTATTACATGAAATATGAGCAGTGGAAGTGGACTTCTGGCTTCTCCCTTGGCCGTCGCTGGACGCCAGATTTTGCCATTATCTCTTGGACAGGAGGTATCACCGGCAGCCTTAAAAATAACCGCTACGATGAAAAAGTGTGGAGCCCAGTTGACAGCTCTGTCAGTGAATATGCAAACCGCTGGGGATGGCAGAATTCAATATGGACGGCAGTTTCAATCGATGACCGGGACATTAACTATGATCCTTCAAGCGGCTGGTTTGCCAGCCAGAGATTTACCTGGTACGGTCTTACTCCCATTGAAACCGAATATTTCTTGAGGACTGACACAAAACTCGAAAAATACTTTACTCTTTTCAAGATTCCTGTCTCAGAAACATGGAATTTCAAGCTCGTCTTTATGGCCTATTCAGGTCTTTCAATGCAGTTTCCCAAACCTGGAACCGGTATCGGAGATTCAAGCCGCCTTTACATCGATGGTATGTTTAATGGTCGCGGCTGGACTTCTATTTACAATAAAGTTCGCGGAAAAGCCATGTGGAGCAATATCATTGAGCTTCGTATGCCGATTGTGCCTGGCATTCTTGCCCTTGATTTGTTTGCTGATGCGGCTGTCATAAAGTCTGAGCCGAGCGAATTGTCAAGCATTTCCCTCACAGACTTCTATTGCAGTATGGGACCTGGCATCCGATTTACTATTCCTCAGTTCCCTCTGCGTCTTTTGTTCGCCAATACTTTCCAGTTTGATGAAGATAAGAATATTCAGTGGGATAAAAACTGGAAATTCGTTCTTTCCTTCAATCTTACTAATAAATAACGAGGTAACTATGAATATCAAAAAAATCTCTCTGCTGTCAGCGTTTTTTCTGATTTTTTCTTCCGGGCTTTTTGCTCAGCAGATTACACGCTTCGGTGTCGTTGATACGGCAAAAGTCTATCAGGCCTATTTCAGGAATTCTGCTCCTGTCCGTAATTATGAATCCAAAAAAAGTGAATTCCAGAGGGAGATTACGAAAAGAACCGAGGAAATTCAAAAATTAAAGCAGCAGAAAGCAGATTTACTTTCTTCTGGTAACGAAAGTGCCGCCCTTAAACTTGATTCTGATATTATCAAACGGACAGATGCTCTTACGGAATATACCAGCGCGAAGAACATTGAGCTTGAGTCAATGAAAAATAACCTCCAGAACTCAGATTCTTTTTACAGGAAATTGTATTCTGTTTT
This sequence comes from Treponema sp., assembly GCA_017468745.1. Classification (GTDB taxonomy): domain Bacteria; phylum Spirochaetota; class Spirochaetia; order Treponematales; family Treponemataceae; genus Treponema_D. Next base: position 7,764 of record JAFUHS010000202.1, read on the forward strand.
GGAGCGGGTTGCCGAAAATGAAGGCTACAGCATGATTCTTTCCTTGCAGCAGAACAATGCGATTCTCTGGTATTCTTCCTCTGTCGATGTGACTGACAAGGTCATTTCAGAGCTTGGTCTGTAAAAATGGGACGAAATAAAGATTCCGTAGTTGCAGGTAGCGTTCAGTCAAGAAGTGAATCCGCCGAGCTCACTCCGCTAATGATTCAATATCTCTCAATCAAGGAAGACCACAAGAATGAGGTGCTTTTCTTCCGTTTGGGGGATTTCTATGAAATGTTCGACTCTGATGCTGTCGAGGTTTCCCGTCTCTTAAACCTCACCCTTACTCATCGCGGCTCATCTCCTATGTGCGGAATTCCCTATCATGCGGCAAAAATCTATATTGCCAGGCTTCTGCGTTGTGGAAAAAGAATCGCAATCTGTGAGCAGGTGGGCGAGCCGAATGGAAAGACACTTACTGAGAGAAAAGTTATCGAAGTAATTACGCCGGGTACAGCCCTTGAGAGCGAATATCTGGACGGCGGTGCTAATAACTTTTTGGCCTGTCTCTGCCTGCAAAAAGGCCGGGCAGGCTTTGCTTATATCGATGTCACCACTTCGGATTTTTTTGCCACAAGCTGGTATGAGAGCGATATGGCGGAAAATTTTTCAAAAGAATTAGGCCGCTGTCATCCGCGGGAGCTTTTGCTTCCTCAGTCACTTGAAAAAAACGAGATTGTTCAGAGCACTCTCCTTCAAAACGAAGGAATTGCAATTTCATATTATCCTGACTGGAATTTTGACCAGAGCCTTTCATACAAGCGGCTCATAAATCAATTTAAGACGGCAAATCTCCAGTCTTTTTCTCTGAACGAGAAATCTCCTGAAGTCGCACCCGCCGGATTTCTGCTGGATTATCTTCAAAAAACGACGACGACCGATGCGCCTCATGTTACGGAAATACAAGTTTATCGCGACAGTCAGTTTGTGATTATGGATGAATCTTCACGCCGTAACCTTGAAATCGTGGAAAATTTGCGGGACGGAAGTTGCCAGTTTTCTCTTTTGGAATGCCTTTCTCATACTCAGACGGCAATGGGGAAGCGTCTCTTGCGCTCATGGCTTTTGTATCCCCTGACGAATTGTGAAGAGATTCATTCCCGCCAGAATCATGTGGAGCTTTTTGTAAAGAACCGGAATTTACTTGAATATGTCCACGAGGTTTTCAGTGATATTCTCGATATAGAGCGGCTTGCAGGTCGTATTGCGATGGAGCGTGCCCATGCAAAAGATTTGCAGGCTCTCCGCACGAGTCTTGCCGCCTGGCTTGAAGTTCGCAAGCAGCTGGATTCTTTTGGATTTGCTAAGACTGAAAGAGGCTGTGCCGAGGAAATTGTTTCTCTTATTGAAAATTCAATTCTTGAAGATCCGGCGACTGCTTTTGATGATGGCAGAATCATAAAATCCGGCTGGTCAAAAGAACTTGATGAATACCGCCAGATTCATGACAATGTGAATAAAATCCTTGAGGATTATGTCGAAGAAGAAAAAATTGCGACAGGAATTCAGAATCTCCGTATCCGAAGCAATAATCTCTCAGGATATTATATTGAAATCTCTCGGGGAAAATCTGGGCAGGTGCCGTCTCATTTTGTCCTCAGGCGGGCACTTACAAATGCCGACCGCTATACTACGCCCCGCCTGCAGGAAATCGAAAAAAAAATAAACGAGGCGGAATTAAAAATAATTGAGACGGAAAAGGCTCTTTTCCTTCAAGTTCGTTCAAAAATCGCAGAGCACACAAATTATCTCTTGCAGACAGCAAAAGAAGTTGCTTATGCTGATGTTACCAGCTCTTTTGCCTTTGCCTCAATTCTTCATGGCTGGGTAAAACCAATCGTAGATAATTCAAAAGATTTCGTCGTAAAAGCGGGTCGTCATCCTGTCGTTGAAATGCATCTTCCTAGCGGAGAATTCGTTCCAAATGATATTTCAATATCGGCTGATAAAGAGAGCGGAAGTCCTTATTTTGGATTGATTACAGGCCCGAATATGGCTGGTAAGTCTACATATCTCCGTCAGAATGCCCTTATTGCCCTGCTTGCACAGACGGGTTCCTTTGTTCCAGCCCGGGAGGCTCATATCGGTATTGTTGACCGTATTTTCTGCCGTGTTGGAGCCAGCGACAATCTGGCTCGTGGAGAATCAACTTTCCTTGTGGAAATGACCGAAACAGCCTACATTCTGCGCACGGCGACTGAAAAGTCTTTCGTCATCATGGATGAAGTGGGGCGGGGAACTTCCACCGAAGACGGGCTTTCTATTGCCTGGGCTGTGTCTGAGTATCTTTTGAACGCGCTCAAATGCAAGACTCTTTTTGCGACTCATTATCACGAACTTACCCGGCTCCAGCACCCTGCGCTTAAATTGCTATGCATGGATGTCAGTGAGGAAGCGGATAAAATCACATTTTTGCGCAAAATCAAGGAAGGGGCTAGTGAAAACTCATACGGAATCCATGTAGCTTCTCTTGCAGGTCTTCCTCAGAGCGTTATCCGCCGGGCAAATGAGATACTTTCTTCGCTTCATTCGGAGAATTCTCTTTCATCTTCTTCTATCAACCTTGAAAATATCGAAACCGCCCAATCATCTGCCGGAAAGACTCTGGAAAAATCTCTTGCAATGCCAGGGCTTTTTAGCGATGAAGAGCTTGTTCTTGATGAAATTTTAAGCTGCGATCCTGATGACATGACTCCTCGCCAGGCACTGGATTTGGTTGCCCGATGGAAAAAGAGTTTGAGCGGACGGTAAGAAAGCCTTCTTAATGAAAAAGCAAATATAACAAAAAAATATATTTTTTCATTTCCGAAAATTGATTTTTTTTGCAAATACTAAGGTGATGCTGAAAAGAGAAATAAACTTTGCCTTCACCAATTATTTTTTCATGTTTTATTTTGCTCTCCTGTCGTTCGTGCAGAATTTCCTGTCCTGTCTTTTGGGCGGTGAAAAATGCCTTTGCTGCTCAAAAAGAACTTTGAGGATTCCTCTGTGCAGGAAGTGTTTGCTTGAATTGAGTAATTTTAAATTCATAAAAACATGCTCTCGTTGTGGAAGACAACTTATCAGTGAAATCGGACTCTGCTCTGTCTGTCGGGAAAATTCCGCTTTACAGAGTCTTGATGGAGTTTGTTCGCTTTACGATTATCAGTTATGGAAAAAGAGTCTGCTTTTCGCCTGGAAGATGGAGAACAAGAGGAACCTGTCCGTGTATTTTGCCTGGCTCTTCTACAGAAAATTAAGGTCATTGGAAGATGAGCTCGGGGTCTCTCTCCCCGTCGTGCCGGTTCCCCCTCGTGCTGGAAAGATTCGTGAGCGAGGATGGGATCAGATTGATGACTTGTGCTATTACCTTTCGAAAGGCTGGGGTGTTCGTATCCTTCCTTTGCTTGAACGGGTGAGCCGCACCCAGCAGAAAAAGCTGGACCGTAACCAAAGGGTTGAAAGTATAGGCACTTCTTATCGCCTGCGAAAGGAAAAGGCTTTGAGGCGAATTATCCCCAAAGTGCCGGATTGTCTTGTCCTTGCCGATGATGTTCTTACTACAGGCTCGACCCTTGAGTCCTGCGCCAGGGAGTTAAAGGCACTTGGTGTAAAAAAAGTCTTTTCCATAACTTTATTCATCGTTGATTGAAATTTTTTTATGAAGACTTTAAGATTTTATTTTAATTAGTTTGCATTTTAACGAATCTATCGTTATACTGTAAGGACAAGCAATATTTTTTAATGAGGTTTATTTGACTATGGAAGAAGAGATTAAAGGTTATACAATTCAAGAGGCAATCGCTGAAGCCCGCCGTTGCTTGAATTGTCCGAAACCAATGTGTCGTACGGGTTGTCCAATCGAAAACGACATTCCTGCTTTCAATCATGCAGTTTCTTTGGGCAACTTTGGTGAGGCTCGCAGCATCATTGCTCAGCGTAGTAATCTTCCAGCTATTTGTGGTCGTGTTTGTCCTCATGAAAACCAGTGCGAAGGTCACTGTGTTCTTTCTAAAGCAGGTAAGGGAATTAAAATCGGCATGATTGAACGATTTATCGCTGATTTTGATACAGAAATGAACCTCAACCGTGAAAAGAAAATTGAAAAAATCGGCGGTAAAGTTGCTGTTATCGGTTCAGGACCTGCTGGCCTTACTGTTGCAGGTGATTTGGCCCGAAAGGGATATGAAGTTGTTGTTTATGAAGGTGAGAGTGAGCCAGGTGGCGTTCTTCTTTATGGTATTCCAGAATTCCGTCTTCCAAAAGATGTAGTCCGAAATACTACCAAAAAAATCGCAGATTTGGGTGTGCAGTTTGTCACCAATACAATGATTGGAGTTGACCTTACTTTAGACGACCTTTTCAAAAACGGCTTTGACGCTGTTTTCATTGGAACTGGAACTGCCCTTTCAAAAGACTTGGATATTCCAGGCCGGGACCTCAAAGGAATCATTCAGTCCAATTATCTCTTGCGAATGGTTCGTCTTTATCAGGACGGTAATGTCGAGAAGAGTGAGGTTCCGATTGATGAGGGGGATGAGGTTATTGTCATCGGTGCAGGAAATGTCGCGATGGATGCATGCCGAACGGCAGTCCGCATGAAGGCAAAAAAAGTCACAGTGGCCTACCGTAAAACCGTGGAATTCATGCGTGCGGCAAAGGCTGAATACGACGGAGCTCTTTCTGATGGCGTTGAGTTCAAATGGGAGCACGCTCCTCTTGAATATGTTGGTGAAAACGGCATCGTTACCGGTCTCAAATGTCAGACTCCGAACGGCGAGGTAGTTCTTCCCGCAAATAAAATCCTTATTGCAATCGGCTCTCGTCCGGCAGCCCGCATTATCAGTACGACAGAAGGAATCGAAGCTGATGAAGGTGGTTTCGTTGTTACAAAACAGAAACCATACGGTATGACAACGAAACGGGGGGTTTTTGCTGGCGGCGATGTCGTTCATAAGCCTGCGACTGTCGTTCTCGCAATGCGCGAGGCAAAGAAAGTTGCGGTTGGTATTTCAGAATTCTTGGAAGCTAAAAAGCTTCTTGGAGAATAAATCGAAACAGTCTTGGAGTTAATCTAGGGGGATATATGGCAGAAAACACTCAGATTCAGTTAGTTACGTTCCAGTTGGGCGGTGAAATTTACGGTGTAGACATCATGGATGTAAAAGAAATCGTAAAAGTAACAAAGGTTCGTCCAATTCCTAATGCTCCGTATTATGTCGAGGGAATTTTCAACCTTCGTAGCGAGATTATTCCGGTAATCAACTTGCATAAACGATTCCAAATTCAAAAACTTCTGGTTGATGAAGGCGATGAAGAGTTTGAGGGTGGATTTATTATTCTTAATATTGAGAATAATCGCATCGGTATTATCATCGATCGAATTGCTCGTGTCGTTACTATCGACACAGCCGACATCAAGGATCCTCCACAGATGATTAGCGGAATTGGTACCGAGTATATTCACGGCGTTATCCGTCAGGACGATAAATACCTTATCATGCTTGACATCCGTCGCTTATTCAACGCAAAGGAACTCCAGAAAATTATCGATCCTGGCGAAGGCAGTGACAACAAATAATGATTCAGACCTTTAGTCCTACGATTCGCAGAAAGGAAATGGATGCGGTTTTAACTTGTATGGTCGATGAAAAACTCGGTCCTGGCGAGTTGAACGCAAAATTGATTCAGACTGTAAAAGAATTTACAGGTTGTGACGGTGCAGTTGCATTCAGAAGCCCGGCTATTGCTTTTTCTTATGTCTTAAAGGCATTGAATTTGGAGCCGGGGGTATCTGTAATGATTTCTGCCCTTGCACCGTCATGGCAGTATACAGCTGTCAAAAATCTTGGCTATACACCGCTGGTTCTTGATGTCAATGATGAAAACGGTCTTGTTTCTCCAGATACAGTGGAAGAAGGAATAAAAAACGGCGGAAGACTGCTTCTTCTTCATGAGACAATGGGAATTCTCCCTCAAATTGAAGAGATTTTATCCTTTGGCATTCCTGTCATTGAAGATATTTCTCATTCCTTCGGCTCAATTTACACATTCTCTGCTTCAGAGAGCGGGGAAAATGTGAAAACTGAGAATGCGGAAAGAAAAGCCGGTATGATGGGCTTGTATTCGATTCTGGGACTTGAGGCAAATGATACGATTACTGCGGGCGGGGGGGCTGTCCTTATTTCCCCCAAACGCCGTGAGTGGATTGTCCTCAAAAAATATACTGATTCTGCTCCAGAAACTGATATTCTGCCGGATATGAACAGCGCCCTCGCTTTTATCCAGCTTAAGGAATTTGCCCGTAATGAGCAGGCCAGAAAAGCATTGTTTGCTATCTTCCAGAAATCGCTCATGAGCGGAAAAAACAAAACTTTTGCCCGTGATGCCGAAAATGGCTCAACGATCTGGTCATTTCCAGTTGTCCTTTCAGGCAGCTTTAAAGATGTAAAACAATATGCCTCTCGGAAAGAAATAGAAATTCGCCCGGCATATGAAAAATCTGTAATCGCTTCTCTAGAAGAAATAGAGCAGGCAAACTATATTCATGCGAAGTCGCTTTTCCTTCGTACTGTGCTTTTTCCTCTTTACCCGCGTTTAGGGTCGGAATCAGCAACAAAAATCGCAAAAGTCTTGGGGACATTACCGTAAAAATTTATGAAAGTAAAAAAGTCGCTCATCGTCGTAAATAGTTTCAAAGAAGAATCAAAGGCTCTCGGCTCGGAAATTCAGGCCTATCTTAAAAATCTTGGAATTCAGGCCGATATCTTTGTCTTTAACGGATTCTCAGAGCAATATCCTTTCTATGGCTATGATTTTGTCATTACGATGGGCGGTGACGGCACTGTCCTGTTTGCTGCCCGCGGCTGCGCTCCTTTAGGAATCCCGATTTTTCCTGTAAATTTCGGATCTTTCGGTTTTATTGCCAGTGTTCAGCGGGGCGAATGGAAAAAAGAGCTCGACGACTATCTCGCCGGTAACTCTATTGTTGACGAGCGAAGTATGCTTAGAGCCGATTTGGTTCGTGGTGGTCAGAGAAGATTGACCGCCACGGGGCTGAACGACATTGTTGTATGCGGAAAAACTGCGGCTCATACCATTTCTTTTAATGTTCTTTACGATAAGGTTCCCCTTGGCGAAATCAAGGCTGACGGAATCATCATTTCCACGGCTACCGGTTCCACGGCTTATTCTGCCAGTGCGGGCGGACCGATTATCGATCCCGGACTGGACGCTATGGTATTAACTCTTATGAACGCATTTTCTCTTTCAAGCCGGCCTCTTGTCCTGAGTCCTGACGGCTCTCTTGAAATTGAGATTCTTCCTTCGCGAATCTCAGATGTCGTTATCAGCGTTGACGGACAGATTCCCGTTGATTTGCATGTCGGCGATGTAATCAGAATCAATCAAATCGACGATAAGGCTAAGCTAATTGGCTGCACCAAAGAAAAATTCTACAATGCACTTCGTTCAAAATTAAACTGGTCGGGAGGTCCGCAACATGCTTGAAGATCTTTCAATTAAAGATTTTGCCCTTATTGACCAGGCCTCCCTTGAATTCGGAGAGGGCTTCACTGTCCTCTCAGGTGAAACAGGCGCTGGAAAATCCCTTTTAATCGGCGCTCTTTCTTTTCTCCTTGGTGGCAAGGCTGGCGTTGAGCAGATTCGTGCCGGTGCCCATGAATCTGTCGTTTCAGGCACATTTTTTTTAGGCAAAAGCCCGCAAACTGTGAGGGAACTTTCTCCAGAAGAGGAGCCTGCAAACGCTTTTGAGTGGCTTTCTTTTCACGGCATTGAAGCCGAAGACAACCGTGTGCTTTTGCGCCGAGTGATTCGGGAAAACGGTAAGTCTGGAGCCTGGATTGGAAGCACGCCAGTCACTCGTTCTGATTTAGCCGACTTCAGTTCTTTTTTAATCGATATTCACGGTCAGCACGAGCATCAGTCGCTCATGAAAGTGAGTGAGCATCGTAAATTCCTTGATTCTTATGCGGGGCTTACAGAGAGGGTCTCTGAATTCACTTCTCTCTATTCAGAATTAGTTGCCAGACGAAAATATCTTGATGACTTAAATTCCAATGACAGGGAGCGGGCTCAGAAAATTGATTTCCTCTCCTTTGCTGTCAAAGAAATCACAGAGGCAAAGCTAAAGCCAAATGAGGATATTGAACTTGACGAGGAAGAAAAAAAACTTTCCTCCTTCGAAAAACTTTATTCCGATGTGGAGCAGCTTAATTCCGGTCTTTCTGGCGGTGAGGGCGAGGCTGTGGTATCAATGCTCAAAAAACTTCGCGTGATTGCGGACAGTGCCTCTTCTTCAGACAAGTCTCTCCAGAAACTATCAGAGCGGCTGGACAGTGCATTTTATGAGCTTTCCGATATTGCTGACGAGTACAAATCCTATGGACAGAGCCTTGTTTTCGATCCGGCTCGTCTGGCAGAAGTGCAGGAGCGGCAGACTCTTATCTACAATCTCAAAAAGAAATACGCCTCTTCTGTTTCGGCTCCTCTTTCAGAAGTCATTTCATATTGCGAAAAGGCACAGAGACGCTTAGAGGAGCTTGACGGCTCTTCCAATAAAAAAAATGCCCTTGAAAAAGAACTCGCCGAGCTGGGGAAAAAAGTTTATATCGAAGCGAAAAAGATTTCTGAAGTGCGGAAAACAGCCGCCCAAAAAATGTCGGACGGTGTCGTTTCGGTGCTTTCAGCTCTGGGCATGAAGGGAACCAGATTTTCCGTTCAGGTGACTGAAAAACAAGGCACTGATGTCGCCCAAAAGTGCGGTCCTCACGGAATCGACGATATTGAGTTCCTTATCAGCGCAAATCCCGGTCAGCCCTTACAACCATTGGCAAAAATTGCCTCTGGAGGTGAGTTAAGCCGTGTCATGCTTTCTTTAAAGACAATTCTCTGCCAGTCAGATACGACAGGCGGTGCAACAGTGGGAACGATGATTTTTGATGAGATTGACACGGGAATCGGAGGAGAGGTCGCAGTCTCAATCGGAAGCCATCTGAAAAATCTCGCAAAAAATCGGCAGGTTTTGTGTATCACGCATCTTGCAAGTATCGCTGTTTATGCCGATAATCAAATTAAGATTGAAAAGGCTGTCTCAGACGGAATGACCCAAACTCATGTCCGTGAAATTTCTGGTGAAGAGAGGGTTTCTGAGATTGCCAGAATGCTTTCTGGGGACACGGCGAGTGCCGAATCATTGGAACACGCCCGGTCAATGCTTGCTAAGTTTGGGGGGATAAGCTGATGGCAAAAGTCATGACTGAAAATCGCGAACTCTGCGAAATCAAATGCGAACCATACCGAAAAATGATATCTGAGGCTTTTGGGCGTGAAAAACAGCTGCTCGCATCGATTGAGCGTGATCCGACTGGTGCGGCATACAAACGGCTCAATCTCTGTGACGAGATGATTGGCTGTGCAACTTATTACATTACTATCAACAATCTTACTGTTGAGTTTGTAAATACAAAAGACAACGATGCATTGAACGATGCTCGAAAAATGATTTATAAGGCTCTTATTTACCTTGAAGAAATTGTTTCCGGCATTGTTGATTCATTGCAGTCGGATCTTGAAGAAAAACTTGCCGCAATCAGCGAAGCTCCCCTTGAAAAACGCTTTTATCTTATCCGCAAGCTGGGGCTTGCCATATCTCTCCTTATCGATGCTTTTGGCGATAATACAAAGTGGAAGTGGTCTTTCGTAGAGGTGCAGGGAAGATTCGCCACGGTCGCAAAAAATCTCCTTGACCTGAAAAAGGCCGCCAAAGATTATTTTGACCCGAATTCACCGGATTATGATAATTCCGTGCTGTATATCCGTTTAATCCGCAAACTCAACGATCAGTCAGCAACGGCATACCGTGACCGATATGAGCTTTCGACCCATCGAATCGATGACATGCGCCTTGCCATTCAGTATTTGTCTGCCTGCCGCCGAATCGCGATTGCTCTGGGAGAGGCAGAAGAGGCCGAGGAAATCAAAAAGAAGGCCGGGGTCTGGAAACAAAAAGTCGAGGCTGACCAAAAAGCAGGAAGAGCAAACTAAAATGCTGAACAAAAAACTTATTCTCAAAATTTTCGAAGGGTTTTCCATCCAGCGATGGAATGATTTGGTACGGCCGTTTGATCTGGTCGAAATGGATAAAGCCGCCGAAAAGATGGCCTGTGCCTACATAATCGGAAAATACGAAGAGTCCCGTGGAAATGAAATTGACTGGGAATGGATGATTTACGCTTCTCTTTTCGACCTGCTCAAAAAAATCACCCTGAGCGACATAAAATCACCTGTTCAGCAGATGATTCGCGAAAAATATCCTGCCGAGTACAAGAAACTCAATGACTGGGTTCTTTCAAAATACAAGGATATCATTTCTGACGAGGATTTACTGACCAGATTCTCAGAATTTCTTGCTCTTGATTCGGATCTTTCCCGCAGCGATTTTTCCCTTACGGAGCGGGTTCTTGAGGCGGCTCATAAATTCTCTTCTCTCCGTGAGCTTGAGATGATTGCGCCTGTCAACGAAAAAGAGCGGATTGTCACAATTCATAAAGAACTGAGTGAAAATTTAAAGCAGTACCTTGATTTGAAGGGGGTGAAACTGCTTATGGAGCGGAAGCAGCCCTTCCACTTTATAATGAAACTGGAGCAGCTTCGCTTCCAGACCCGATGGAATCAGACTCCCCGTGTTCCTGAGACCAGCGTCCTTGGCCATTGTTTTTTCGTGGCTGTGGGAACACTTCTTCTCCTGCGTGAAAGCGGGGAGAAGCCCTGCCGGAAGAGGCTCTTCAATGATTTTTTCAGCGCCCTTTTCCACGACCTTCCGGAAAGCGTCACCCGGGACATTATCTCGCCGGTCAAGCAGGCCACAAACGAGCTTCCGGGCATCGTAAAGCAGATTGAAGACGAAATCGTGCATGCCGAGCTAGTCCCCCTCATGGACGAGTCTTATGTTGATGAAATCCTTTATTTCACTAACGATGAATTCCAAAACCGCATACTGGTGACGGAGCTGGACGGACACAAAATGGCTCAACCTGTCAGCTGGGAAGAGCTGCGTGACAATTACAATTCAGATGTCTATTCTCCTGTCGATGGAAAGCTGGTTCGCCTCGCTGACCATCTGAGTGCCTTCATCGAGGCGGATTCTTCAATCAAATACGGAATCACCAGCAAACAGCTCACCGGCGGCCGAGACAACATCCTGAAAAGCTATCTTTCAGGCACGAAAATCAACGGAATCGATGCCATGCAGCTTTTCTGGTCAATCATGGAAGATTAGAAAATTGAATCTTCTAAACTGAAAACTGTTAATTTTTCAGAGATTTTTGCCGAAAATTTCTAAGATATGAAATGTTCGGTTTTTAAACTCGCTTTTACAGTCTTGATTTTCTCAGCTGTCTCTCATTTGTATTCTGACACGGTTCATGAAGTCCAGAAGGGAGAGACTTTATATTCCATAAGCAAAAAATACGGGCTTTCTGTGACCGACCTTCAGGCTGCCAACGGTTTGTCTGACAATGGCATCAAAATCGGACAGAAAATAAAGATTCCCGACGGAAAAACAATCGCTGATTCAGGCGCGGCAAACTCAAAAAGTCCCGCACTTACGACTCCTGCTCCCGATAGGGCAGTCTCAGCGGCAAGTCCTGCAGCAAAAACTTCTTCCTCTCCTGACGGATTTTACACGGTTCAAAAGGGGGAGACATGGTTCGGCATTTCAAAAAAATACGGAATCACAGTCGCGGATCTGCAGAAATTAAATGGAGTTGGAGCCGAGGCTTCCCTTCAGGTAGGGCAAAAAATCAAGGTTCCCGGCGGAAAAAACTCCTCGTCAAGTGCCATTGCTTCAGAAAAAAAAGTCTCGGAATCCTCTAAAAAAAGTGCTGAGGCAAAAAGCGGCGACACAAAGAAAAGTGAGGCAAAGGTTCCCGACCTTGCGAAGAATGACCCTCATAATTATTCCAGCAAAAAAGCCGACTCAAGCCTCGTCTGGCCTGTGAAGACCGAAAATATTGTCTATATAAATGGCAAGGTTGGCGGCGTAAGCTTGGCTGCTAAAAAAGACGAGGAGGTCAAGGCAATCCGTGCAGGAACGGTAATGTTTTCAGGTTCTTACAGGGGCTTCGGAAATGTCGTCTTCATTCAGAGCAAAACCGGTCATATTTATGCCTACACAGGACTAGGCTCAATCGATGTGTCAAAAGGTGACTACATCAATTACAGTTCTGAAATCGGCACTGCCGGAATCGATACATACACTGGGAAATCCCAGATTTCACTGATGGTTTTCCAAAACGGTCAGCCAATCGATCCTGCAAAAGCGCCGAGAGGATAAAAAAAGTCAATTTTGCCATGATTCACTATTGACAAAGTTCCTGATAATTTGTTATATTTTCATACATCAAATGGGGGCGTAGCGAAGCTGGTTATCGCGCTGGCCTGTCACGCCGGAGATCGAGGGTTCGAGCCCCTTCGCTCCCGTTTATTGCCCGCTTTCATGAGCGGGTTTTATTTTTTTTCGGGTAGTAGCGCAGCTGGTAGCGCACTACGTTCGGGACGTAGGGGTCGCTGGTTCGAATCCAGTCTACCCGACAATCAAAGCATCGCAGTTTTGGCGGTGCTTTTTTTTATAAAATAAAGCTCATATTTCAAAATAATTCCATATCATAAAAAATAATAAATTTTCTTTAAAAATTCTCCGAATAGAAATGTTATGAGGACAAAATTTTTTTTAGCACTGATTTTATTTTCTTTAGCCTCACTTTCTTTTGCGAGTGTTTTTAAGTCAAATGTTATCGCTTCTTATTATGGCGAAAAATTTCATGGCCACAAGACTGCCAGCGGTGAAACTTTCGATATGCATGCCATGACCTGTGCCCACAAAACACTTTCTTTCGGGACTCTACTCCGTGTCACTAATCTAAGTAACAATAAGAGTGTTGTTGTGCGGGTGAATGACCGGGGACCTTTTGTGAAAGACAGGGAAATTGATGTGTCTAAAGCTGCGGCAGAAAAACTTGATATGCTAAAGACTGGCACTGCCCGCGTAAAAATCGAAATAATCGATAAAAATGACCCCGTTGCTGGAATTGAAAAAGTCCCGGCAAAGCCGGAGGAGTCTTCATCTGCTTATTGGGATGTTCAGGTGGGAGCTTTTTCAGACCATGATAATGCGAATAAACTTGCCCAGAGCCTTCTAAATGATGGATTTGAAAATGTTTATTTTCAGAAAACAGAGATCGTCACACGAGTTGTGCTGAAAAAAATCCCGGAATCCAAGCTACGGCAGGTGGAGGATAAGCTTCGCTCTGCAGGCATCTCCGATTTCGTAGTAAAAAAGGCCATGTAATTTTTTAGGCGCAAATCCACCGTCATGCGCTGTTCCGCGGCTCGGCGTGGCCTCGGTGCCCCGTGGGGCACTGGCGCGCGGCGCCACCGCTCCATAGCTGGGCGGCTCTCCCCGTTTGGGGCCGGCTCAGGCGGCCGCGAGGGGGTGGCGGGAAAAAAAACGCAAAAACAACAAAAAAAATCGAAAAAAAAGAGAAAAACTGATGACACTAAACCTCTGGCGTGATATATTCATTCTCACCCGCCGCGATACGGCGGCGGTCACAAAGTTCTTTGAACGGAAAAACAGACACGTGAAGGAAAGGGAAAGGTACGCGTGGGGAGGCTGTTAGGGCTGACCCCATCGTGTTCGACGCACACAATGCAGAGAAGAAAAAGCCAGCGGAGGGCGCGAGTTCTCTGAGGGC
>JAFUHS010000203.1 GCA_017468745.1 Treponema sp.
AGAGAGGGGAGCGAGCAACTAAGTGCGAGCGAGGGGAGAGACTTCTCCACTTTGAAATTCTCTCCGCAAAATTTGCCATTAAGATTGGATTTGACTCTGCCTTTTCCGAAAAGTGTATGAGTGACCGCAAAGAAAAAGGGCATTTTCGTGCCCCAAGCTCAGGCTCCGCATTTAAAAACGACCCTGTTCATGGAATAATCGCGGGAAAGGTAATCGATGAGTGCGGTTTGAAGGGCTTTTCTGTAGGCGGCGCTCAAATCGCTCCCTGGCACGGAAATTTCATCATCAACCCGGAGCAGAAGGCCACGGCATCGGACATAAAAAATCTTTCTGAGCAGGTGAAGGAAATCGTACGGGAAAAAAAGGGAATTGAACTTGAAAACGAAATCCTTTTTGTGGGCAGATAGCATTTTTCTTTAGGTATCTTTTTAATTTTGACGATATAAAATAGAGACAACCTTTATTTTTTGCGTTATACTTTTATAGGACGGAGAAGAAATTGCTTCAGTTATCATTCGTTAATTTCAGAAAAGATACTTACATTCTCATTGAAGGAAAGGAAATCACTGATTGTTTTTACATTATTCAAAGTGGTCATGTAAAGCTTATCCATCAGAATCAGATTCCTGGAGCAGAAAGTCAAGTGCTTGGTCCTGGTGACTTTATCGGCGTTATTTCATGTATGTCTCAGCGCTCTCAAATCGAAACAGCAATGGCCATGTCAGATGTTGTCTGTATTGCTGTTCGCCGTGACCAGTATCCCGCCCTTATCGAAAAAAATTCTGCTGTCGCAATGAAAATTATCCGTACTTTTGCCAGACGGATGCGGGATTTAAACGAAATGCTCATGCAGCAGACCCTTAATAATTCTTCTGCGGATGAACCTGATCACATTTTCCATGTGGCGGAGTACTATGACAGTATCCGGCAGTTTGACATCGCATTTTATGCTTATTATCAATATATAAAAATCCAGAAAGTTGGAGATAATGCAAAAAAAGCTTTGCGTCGTATTGCAGGATTAAAAGCGTCGAGCCGTGCCGTCTATCTTGAGCCTTCAGGCGATTTGCTTCGTAATTATCCGTCAGACACAATGATTTTCTCAGAATCGCAGTCTGGCGCTGATATGTTTGTCATTCAGTCAGGTTCCGTTAAAATTTCAAAAATCGTTAATGGTACCGAAGTCACTCTCGCCGTCCTCAAAAAAGGCGATATGTTTGGTGAAATGGCTCTTCTGGAGAACAAGCCTCGTTCTGCTACGGCAATCGCAAAAGATGATTGTACCCTAATGACAATCAACAAGTCGAATTTCAACCAGATGGTCTCAACCCAGCCGCAGCTGATTGCAAAACTTACCACCACTTTCTCAGAACGCTTGTGGTCTATGCATCGTCAGATGGCAAATTCTATGCTGCGCTTTAATCCTGTCGCAAAAATGACTGATATTCTCGCCCTTGAAGTAGAGAAAATGCGTATCAGCCTCAGTAAAGGAACTCAATATCAGACAAATCTCACGGTTGAGGATGTCGCGACAATGTGTGGTCTTACCAAACAGGAGCAGGCCGCTGCCTTGTACCCCTTCACCAACACGCCACTGGTTAAGCTTATTAAGGGTAAGATTTTTATCCCTGATTGCTCAGAGTTGGTTAAACAGGCTGCTTTCTATCGCAAGCAGGCCGCAAAGGCGGCGACACAGTCTATCTAAAAATGAGAAAATTTTCACTGCTTCTTCTTATTGCATTTTCTGCTCTCTCTGCATTCTCTCTTCCGAATGGGTATTCCGGGGCTAAACTTGGCATGAGCATTGATTCTCTCAAAGATGCCCTGAAAAAAGACCACCAGTTCGGCTATCGCGGTGACAGGGATGTCTCTCTTTCTCCTTCCGATGGACAGTATTTAATCGAGACAGATGGTTCTCAGTACGGCTTTTCTTTTCTCGGCCGCTGCTGGTTTCAGTTTGCTGATGAAAAACTTTATATCATCACTCTGAATCTTGACCGCACAAAAATTGACCACTATTCGGTTTTCTCAAAACTTTGCGAAAAATACGGAAATCCCAACGAGCTTTCTCCACAGAAATCGGTTTGGCAGGACGGCGATGTAATCATGTCTTTAGAAAAACCTCTTACCCTCAAATATGTGGACGCAAAGGCTTTTGAAAGCAAAAAAAAATCTTCGAATGTTCAGCAGACTGCCGCAGAAAATGCCCGTGATGACTTTTTGGATTCACTTTAAAAGAATAGGCTTGCTTTAACGAAAGCACATCGATTTTATTTGGAGCTTTTTTATGCGTAAAATTTTCTTTTTCATTCCGATTTTTTTCTTTATTCTCTTTTCATCTGCCTGTTCGCCAAAATCTACACTTCCTGTAAAAAAACTTGTTATCACTAACTCCGAGAACAAAGAAATCACTGTGAAAGCCGAAATTGCCGCTACTTTTGAAGAAAGAAAAAATGGATTTATGTTCAGACAGGATATTCCTGATGGAACAGGAATGCTTTTTGTTTTCGAGGAAGAGCAGGTTCTGGACTTTTGGATGAAAAACACTCCGCACCCGCTTTCAATCGCTTATATCGATAAAAACGGTCGTATCCGCGATATTCTTGATATGACACCCTTCAGCCTTGCGAATGTTACAAGTTCAACGAAAGTCCTTTATGCCCTGGAAGTCCCCCAAGGCTGGTACGAAAAAGTAAATATAAAGGTCGGCGACAAACTTCGCCTAGACTTCTAATTTGGCAAGTTCCATAGCCGCGATTCTGTCATTCGGGTCTATTTCAAGAACTGTCTGGAAATATCCGGCCGCCATGCTAGGGTTTCCTTCTTTTAGGGCGACATAGCCTAGATTTGAGATGATTTTTGTATTCTCACTGTCCTTGACCAATGCTTTCTCCAGCAATTTTTTCGCGCCTTTTATGTCGCCTGATTCCAAAAGACAGATAGAAAGCTCATTGTAGGTGTCGCTGGTTTCACCGCCTTCGAGCGTCAAAGCCTTTTCAAAAGCCATTTTAGCCTCATTGAAGCGACCGAGTTTCCTCATTCCCCAGCCCAGCATGAACCATGCATTCCAGACATTCGGATTCTTTTCGATGAATTTTCGGATTTCATCGAGGCCTTTTTCTTCTTCGCCACGGTTGATTAAATCGTAAGCTGCCTTAAAGTGGTCGTCATCCATGTTGCGGTTTGAAATGTCATTTAAAATCTGCTGGGCCCGGTTCTTTTTGTAAATGCCATTTTCTCCCAAGTCTTCATCTTTAACATCACAGGTGAGGGCAAGGTAGGTTTCAAATACATCTTTTGCCTCTTTGTATTTGCGCTGTTTGAGATAGAAAAAACCTGCATTGAAAAAAGCGTCGGGCAGGGCAGGTTCTGCATCGAGAGCCTCCCGGTAATAGTTTTGGGCATCCTCGTCATAAGCGTCGGCATCCTCGTGAAGTCCTGAGCGGCGGTATGAGTCTGCCCTTTGGTCAAAAAAGAGAGCCGTGTTAAGCACAATGGTCATATCTTCGGGATCAAAGCCGTGGAGAGCGAGGAAAATTTCTTCTGCAAGGTCAAAGTCTTCGTTTTTGGCTTTTAGAATTGCCGCTTCCCCCAGCTCTTTTTTGAGATTGGGTCGGGCATGTTTTAAAATCGAGCGGTAATATAGAATATGCTCGTTTTTTGGGTCGTAAGCCATGATGGTGAGCAGTCCGGCAAGAATCTGCTCTTCTGTGAGGGACTTCATGTCGAAAGTGCCGGGGGCATCCTCTGCTTTTTTTTGCACAGGGAGAGGAATCGTTGTATCGAGATGGAAGGCTTTGTCGGAGAGAGAAAAACCTTCAGGGATATTGATAAAGTAAACAGAGTCTAGCGGAGAAGTAGGGTTCATAAAAACTCCTGAAAAAACTGATTTTACGCCTTTTAAGGATCGTGCCCTTGTGATATAAGCGCGGGAAATTAAGCTTGAGCTTCTGCCTGGACGGTCTGAGCTTTTTCGGCGTTTTCTGCGCTTGGTTCAGCAGCCTGCGGGTCGGCACTTTGTGCAGGGGGCGTCGCCTGATGCGGCATGGACTGTTGCTGTGTGATTTTTTGTGCCAGCTGCTCTTGAGCCGAAAGCTGCACCTTTCTTACCGTCGTGAGGTATGTGTTAAGATGCATCTTGAAAGAAAGAGGCAATGATGTATCATCGAATTTTATGCTGGCAATGCAGACATCTTTTCGACCTTGAATTAAATCTGCGGAAACAATAGAACCTCTGATTGATATGATTTCGTTAGGCTCGCTGAATTCCAGACGGAGAATCGCTTCTTTGCCAGTCAGGAACTGTGACAGACCTATGAGGACGATTCTTGCACCAGAGAATGATAAATCCCGTACAACGCAATGACGAGGCACACTTTGCACGATGACAGTACATTCTTCTTTTGTGATATTGAGTTTTCTCTTGCTGTCCTCGTTGATGGGGATGCGTTCTTCCCGCCGGCGGACGGCATTGGTATTTGCTTCGAGAAGGCGACCGCAAATTTCGATTAAGTCATCTGGCGGCCGGGCAGAGAACTGAAGCGTAACGATAACCAAATCCTTTGAATTCATATAGGGACGGATTTCTGCGACACGAGAAGCGACGAGAAATGTAATTATTCCATCACCTTCCTGCTCGTTGAAGCAAAAACGAATGTTCGCCGTCGGATTGTTTTTTGCTGCGAGTGCCTGAAAAGCACCGCCTTTTGTGCCAACAATGATTTTTGCGTGCTGAAAAGATGTTGAATTTATGATACACGGCCACTGACCGCCGTTGCATTTTACATATACCTGTCGTGGGTCTAGTCCTAATGCTCTGATTATATCTTTTGTAAAAGTAAGTTCTGTATCACGATACTGGTCATAATATCGTGAAAGTTGTTGGCTCGTAGCAATTCCCATACCTTAATAATATCTCATAAAATGCGTATCGTCAATAAAATCACGAAAAGTCGTAAAAAAAGACTCAAGTCTTTATTCAGAGAAACCGATAAATACGGCATTTTTTCTTAGAGCAGGATAAGAGAGCATGTTTTTTTTATTTATGAAAAGTACCGTTGAGTCGCCCCCGTCCATTTCCATTGCGTTCGAGGCTCCGAGAGCCAGTAAGACATCCGCACATTCCGGATAGGTGAGTCCATGGCTCTTTGACCAGCGTTCTCCTTCTACGGCAAGAAGATAGATAGTCTTTCCGTCTTTAGATAGCCCTATGGCAGAGCGTGAGTCGTTGCTTCTCCAATTGAAGGACTCCTTTTCTCCGTCAGTGAGAATGGTGAAAAAACCGCCGAATGCAAAATCACAGTCTTTGAAAGCATCTTCCTTTTGATTTTTGATAATTTTTCCGATGAAGCCTGATTCTGTTCGTGTCAGGGTCAGGGCACTGTATCGTTCGATTGGAGGTGCCAGCTCTTTTGCCTCGACTATATGAATGCCGCAAATCCTTCGCGTGCTCGTGATTTTTGCTATTGCGTCCCATTTGCCATTCTTGCCGCTGAAAGGAGCCGTATTCATGGTGATGAGGGAATTATATTGTTGAGAGAATTTACCGCCTCTGAGCCCCGGAAAATAATCCATGACTTTTCCCTTTTTCTGGGTGAAGTCGGCTTCGCTTTGCGGATATGTGAGAATTTTAAGGCTGGGGTAAGTCAAATCGATTTTTACACAGTGATAGCGTACGGGATAGGCCTTGTTTTCATAAAAAAAGTATTCGGCGAAGGAAATTCCATCGATTTTTTCCCAGATGATTTCTTCTGGAATGTAAAGGCTTTCTTCTCTTTCGTCGTATGAACCGGCAGGTATGATGTTATGATTCGAGACGCAGGACAAGAAAAAAAATGTCAGGAGAGAAAGGATTAGTGAACTTTTCAGAATAAAACTTTTGTTACGCATAAAAATAAAAAAACCTCTGCATGGGCAGAGGCTGTAGAATCCGAATTAGTATGAAGAGCGAGAATCATGTGATTTTCGAGTTTTCTTCATCATTTTACGCTGGAGCGTTTTGTTTTTTCGGTTCAGGATTGTAGATGGTTTTTCGTAGTATTCACGCTTTTTGTATTCGCGGATGATACCTTCTTTTTCAACCATTCTCTTGAAGCGTTTGATTGCTTTTTCAAGGTTCTCTGTATCTTCAACCAAGATTGTTGCCATGTTCTTTTTCACCTCCTGACCCCGGAAAAATCCGCAAGTTCTTATATGATAACAGAATTTAAAAAAGAATTCAAGCGTTGGCCAGCTCTATTTCTTCATTTTTTTCATGGACTATGCCGTCTTTCTGCTGTTTTTCACGGTTTTTTTCCATGACAAAGCTTATGAAGAAATCCTCAAGGGTTTTGTGAGGCCCCGGCAGGTTAAGCCTTTTTCGGGCTCTGGAATTATCGCGCCTTAGTGAATATTGCTGGAAGAAATCCCTGTAATCTTCGCTTACATTTGTTTTGACATCAGCACCTAGGAAAGATGACACTTCATCACGCCCGATAGCGGCGATTCCCCTCTCCCTGAGCATGTTTTTTAGTTTTGTTATTTGCTCGTAGGAGATGCCGAAGAGGAATTCTTCCATTGCCTGACTTACTTCTTGGTTTGCGAGTTGCGTTTTTATGAAGTCAGACCATTGTTCGTCCATTTGAAAGGAGAACATGATAAGTTCGCTTGTTCCCATCATTGTGCCGAAAGCTGGCGCAAGACGGGTGCGGGCCATCCAGACTGACTGGAGGACAGGGGAGATGTCGGAGATATTCTGGTCAGCCCTGTGTTCCCAGAGTAAAAGCAGGGATATCGCCAGCTGACGGCGCGACGCCATGGGAAGGCTGGTGTCCCGGATAAGATTGAGATAGACATCTTCTGCGAGCAGAAGAAACATCATGGAGATTGTTTCGTCATGTAAGGCCGCGACCAGATTTTTATCGAGATTTGCTTCTCTTGAAATTTTTTCGATGGAAGAGAATGTGTGCAATTTCGCAACCAAGAAGCCTTTGCCGAGGGGTGCTTTTGACGGAAGCTGAAGAGTCGTGTCTCCTTCTCGGTTGGAGTTGACCAGAGAATCGATTAGGGACGATGGGGTCCGTGTGCCGCCTGTGAGGGTAGCCCGTTCTAGCAGGGATGGGAAGTTTGCGATTGCGGTTGCCAGCTTTTTCAAGTCCTCAACCCGCTTGTTGAATGCCTCAAGTTCTTCCTGCCATGTTCCTGAGAGTGCTTCTCGGAGTGTTTTGACTAATTCTTTTTGACGCTCCGTAAAAACAATGATACCCGTTTCAATTGAAGAGGATTCTGCTATTTCTTTTTCACTGAAAAATTCACTAATATCAACTGGCGTGAATTCTGAATTCTGTGCATCCATACTCAAGTCCGTTTAAAATTATACCATAGTTTTTTCTAAATTCAACCGTATTTTTAGCCGATTGTTAGATTATGAAGAAGTGTATCTTTTTTATTTCCATGCTGTTTTTCTTGCTGCCCGCTGTATTCGCTGCGGATGATATCTTGATTCATCCTGAGGATTTGCGTCTGGTATATGAAGAGGGAGGTGATTTTTCAACTTCCGGTGGCTTTCATCTTTATATTCGGAAAAAAGGCGGAGTCAATTCGGTTATGCTCGTTGAGACGACTAAAGACCCCGAGGGGAAAGAAGCGAATTATGCATACCGGGCCATGGAATACAATCCGATTAATGGTGACGAAATAAGATACCTTGATGGAAAAATCCTGGATTCAAAATATGCCAGATATTCCCTTATGGATTCAACTCCTGAGGCTGATGAGTTTTTTGGACAGGCTTTCCATATCTTCATTCCCTCAGAAATCGCATACGGTTATCCCTGGACGAGAAACGGCGTGGTGCGAATAGACAGGGGAACTTTCATCAATATTCGTTCTTTTGAAAAAAAATATGGTGATTATTCAGGAACCTATGCTGATAATGCATTTATGTTTGATTTAGGAAAGCCGTTAACAAAAAAAAAGCCGGAAACTGTACCTGTGAAAGAGGAAACTTTAGTCGAGCCACCTGTCAAAGATGTTGACGAGCCTATACCTGAAATCATTGAGCCTCCAGTGGAGGAAAAAAAAGAAAAGGATAAGCCTGAGCCAGAAGTTGAGGAAAGTCCGGTTATCGTTCTCACTGATGATTATAATCCTAATGCAGCGGAAAGCTTTAAGAATATTGCCGCATTTGGCGGTGGTGAAATGGTTTACTCAAAGGGACCTGAGAGTTTGCCTGATGATATTATGGCTGCCATGGACAGAATTAAAAACAAAGACTGTGCAGATGTCATTTTTGCCATTGATACGACTGGAAGCATGAAAGATGATGTCCAGACGCTCAGAAAAAAGTGGGTTCCCCGTCTGATTGAAAAGGTGAAGGAATTTAAGAGTCTTCGGCTCGGACTTTTGCTCTATCGTGATTACGGAGACACTTACAAATGGATGGATTTGCCGATTAAGAAATTTGAATTCACGGATAATGTGCAGAATTTCAAGAAAAACTTAAATAGTTTCTATATACATGGTACTGAAGGCGGAGACATTCCCGAAGCGGTCTATGAAGCTTTGTTCGCTTCCCTTGAATATTACAAGTGGCGTGCGGATGCAGAGCGAAAAATTATCCTGATTGGCGATGCCGAGCCTCACCCGAGCCCACGGGGAAGCGGAAAATACTCAAGGGAGCTGGTCGCCAGCCTCGCGGAAGATAAGGGAACTATGATAGATGCGATTATCGTTCCTGATAATAAGAGCGACCGAGGCCGTTAGGATTAGACAGAGTATTGAAAAACTGAGAACTTACTTTTTTTCTTTGATTTTAGCCATCTGAAGTTGAGCCAGCTTTTGATATGAGCCCGGCATACTTCCAGGTTGGGCTGCCGCATATAAATCAATCAGCTCCTGAAAAATAACTTCTGCCGTGTCGTATTTTTTTTGACGCATATAAAGATGTCCGATTTCATAACAGGCTTCTGCATATACAGGCGGAACATCTGAGTATCGCTCGGTGACTGCGTTGTAGTAGGCCAGAGAAGCCTTGTAATGGCCGCTTTCAAATTCTGCCTGACCTTTCTGAATTAGTTCTTGTGCGGTTAAATCCTCTGGAATTTCTTTTGGAACCGAAGAGCAGGCGGTGAAAAATGCCGAGCAAAGGGCAATAATAAAAATCGATTTGAGTGATGTTCGTTTCATACATTCATAATAACAAATCCGCATAAAAAAAGATACTGTATTGAAAAAATGCGCCCCCTCCTTTCTTGGTTCTTATAAATAGAATCGTTGAACACATCTTCAATTTTTGGTAAACTCAATTCATCAATACTTTTGGAGAAAATCATGGCCACACCATTGGAAAATTATCTTTCTTCTTGCGGCGGAAAACCAACAGCCGCAATGTGCGCGTATGTCGCAAATCTTCAGCAGGTCGCTTCAGTCAATCCGAAAATCGCGGCTTCTGTCGTAAACGAGATTCAGAATCAGCGGAGCCACTTAAAGCTCATCGCTTCAGAAAACTATTGTTCACTTGCGGTTCAGGCTGCA
Organism: Treponema sp.; assembly: GCA_017468745.1. Lineage (GTDB taxonomy): Bacteria > Spirochaetota > Spirochaetia > Treponematales > Treponemataceae > Treponema_D. The sequence continues at coordinate 9,514 of JAFUHS010000203.1, forward strand.
ATGGGAAATCTTTTGACTGATAAATATGCCGAAGGTTATCCGGAGCACCGCTATTATGGTGGCTGTGTCAATGTTGATGCCGTTGAAATGGAAGCTGCCCGCGAGGCAGAAGAGCTTTTCGGCGCAGACTACGCTTATGTTCAGCCCCACTCAGGAGCAGACACAAACCTCGTCGCATACTGGGCAATTTTGAGCGCAAAGGTTGAGACTCCGACCCTTGAAGAGCTTGGCGTAAAATCCCTCAACGACTTGACCGATGCTCAGTTTGCTGAGCTCCGCAAGCGATTCGGAAACCAGAAACTCATGGGATTGGACTATTCTTGCGGCGGCCATCTTACTCACGGCTATAAAATGAATGTAAGCGCCCGCATGTTTGAGAGCCATCCTTACGGAGTTTCAAAAGATACAGGCTTGCTCGACTACGACGCAATCGAAAAGCAGGCAATGGAAGTCAAGCCGCTCATTCTTCTTACAGGATATTCAGCTTATCCCCGAAAAATCAACTTTAAACGATTCCGCGAAATCGCCGACAAATGCGGAGCCGTCCTCATGGTAGATATGGCTCACTTCGCAGGTCTTGTTGCAGGTAAAGTCTTCACCGGCGACTACGATCCTGTAAAATGGGCTGATGTTGTCACGACCACAACTCACAAAACTTTGCGAGGTCCTCGCGGCGCTATGATTCTCTGCAAAAAAGAATTCGCCGACTATGTAAACAAGGGCTGTCCTATGGTTTTGGGCGGACCTCTTCCTCATGTCATGGCCGCAAAGGCAATCGCTTTTAAAGAAGCAAACACGCCCGCTTATCAAGAATATGCAAAGAAGGTCGTTGCAAACGCACAGGCTCTGGCAAAGGCCCTGCAGGATTTGGGCGTCCGATTGCAGACAGACGGCACGGACAATCACCTCATGCTGGCGGATGTAACATCTTACGGACTTACAGGAAAGCAGGCTGAGGCCGCTATGTTTGAGTGCGGCGTCACTGTAAACGCAAATGCCCTTCCTTACGACAAGAACGGAGCCTGGTGGACAAGCGGCCTTCGTTTGGGAACTCCAGCCCTCACCACTTTAGGCATGGGCGAGTCTGAAATGAAGGAAGTCGCTTCAATCATCGACTTCGTCCTTAAAGGCACAAAACCTGGCCTTACAAAAGAAGGAAAACCTGCAAAAGGCAAAATTGACCTTGACCCGGCCGTAAAAGAAGAGGCTTCAAAGCGAGTTCAGGCTCTTTTGAGCAAGTTCGTTCTTTATCCTGAGCTGGACTTGGACTTCTTAAAGAAGGAATTCTGCAAATAAAATTGCGTACAGGAGGTACGCACAAAGCCGACGACAACTTGTTGTCGGTACTTTTTGGCAAAACAGGATGTTTTGACAGAAAAGTGCGACTCCTTGAAGAAGGAATTCTGCAAATAAATTCCTCACAGAGCTGGGGAGTACACAGAGTTTTATTCTGTGTGTGAAAAATTAACACCACAGTCATGTTGCTTTTTATGAGCGATTTGACTGTGGTGTTTTTTTTTGTCTGGGAACGTGCCATGCTGAAAAACTGGAGAATACGGCAAAAATGGCGAGAGGGAGTGAAACGGCTTACGAAAACACTCGGTTTGTGCTGCCGCGAGAGCGGCAAATTTATATAGCTCGAATGTCGAGTTTATCACTAACCAAGGCAAGAAATGCGTCCACTACTAGGAAAGCGCGGTATTTCGCCACGGTTGAGGGTAAGAGGAATCCGACTGCGCTCACTTCGTACCCTTCGCAGCCCAGCTACTCGGAGAATCGCTCA
>JAFUHS010000204.1 GCA_017468745.1 Treponema sp.
AAACTACTTAAAGGCATCAAAGATGAAAAAAGGCTTGCTGCTGAATTTTGGCACAAAAAGTTTGTTTTATAAGCGGTATGTTTTATAATTGAAAAAATAAAAACATAATCGGTGATAATCTGTGTTAATCTGTGGATAAAAGTGAGGAATTTAAATGCGAACGGCTACAATCGAACGAATTACTGGCGAAACTCAGATTTCGCTCACACTTAATCTTGACGGTACGGGAAAGTGTGATGTGGAGAATCCCATCGGATTTTTTGACCACCTGCTTAAGTCTTTCTGTAAGCACGGACTTTTTGACCTTTCAGGCTTTATCAAGGGCGACTTGAATGTTGACCAGCACCACACAATTGAAGACACTGGCATCGTTCTTGGAATGTGCTTTGCAAAAGCCCTGGGTGATTGTGCGGGCATTTACCGAAGCGGTTCTTTCCTTTACCCCATGGACGAAAGCCTGCTCCGTGCGGCAGTTGATTTTGGCGGGCGTCCTTTCCTTGTCTGCAATGCTGAGCTTTCAAATATTCCTCTTGTGAGCGTTCAGAATGGCAAAGAGGGCACTTTCCAGACTGATTGCTTTGATGACTTCTGGAACGGCTTTGTTCAGGCTGCAAAATGTAATCTTCATCTCGATACTTTGCGGGGCAGAAGCGACCATCACAAAATGGAAGGCCTTTTTAAGGCTGCTGCCCGGGCTATCCGTTCTGCTGTTGAAATTGACCCCCGGCGGAACGGCGAAGTTCCCAGCACAAAGGGCGTTATAGTCTAAAATTTAAAAATAATTTTAAATAAAACTGGCAAATTTTGGTTTTTAGGTTAAAATGGTTATATATTTCAACTAAAAAATCTTTGGAGGCTTTTTCAGTCCTGCAATATTGATTTTATAGGAGTTCTTTATGACCAATAAGACCAAAGCCTCTGCCGGCTTTAAGAGTATTCGTACCCAGCTTGTTCTGACCATCGGTCTTTTCCTTCTGGTGCTCCTTGCACTTTGTTCGGTCTTCATTCTAAAAAATGTTTCAAGCCGTTTCCGTAATGTTTCTGACAATTACCTCCACGAAATGGCTTCTTATTATTCAGAAAGTACCAAGGCCATTATTGCCCATGAATATGCCACATGTTCCGCTCTTAAGACTGTTGTGGAACAAGTTGAAAGCGTTCCTCCGGCACAGCGTCGGGATTTTGTGAACGCTGTTTTGAGGGAAGCCCTTGTGGCTAACGAAAATTTCGTTGATACATGGGTGGTTTACGAGCCCAATGCGCTCGACGGCCTCGATTCTCAATACGCAAACACCGAAAATCATGATTCAACCGGGCGTTTTATCCCTTACTGGACCAAAGTCGGTTCAAAAATTGAATGTACCCCGCTTACTGATTACGAAGACGGTTTCTGGTATGTAAATCCCCTCAAAAGTCCTACGGGAATTCTTATTGACCCCAATCCTTACGAAATCGGCGGAAAAACTATCTGGGTTTGTGGCGTTGCTTTCCCGATTCACTCTAAGAGCGGAAAACCAATCGGCGTAATTGGTCTTGATATGTCGCTTGATACGCTTTCTTCGCTCCTTAAGCAGGTTAAAGTTTACGATTCTGGTTATCTTTCCCTCATTTCTGATTCCGGTCTTGTCGCTGTTGATTATGATTCAGCAAACGAAGGCCAGAATCTTGCGGCATATACAGATTCGGCAACCGGGACAATTTTCAAGGAAAGCAAGTCATCCCTTCAGCCTTTTGGAATGACGGTAAAAGAAAATGGCGAGAGTGTCTACAAATATTATCATCCATTCAAAGTTGAAGATGCGAAAGAAGTGTGGTTTTTGGGATTGAATGCCAAAGAGTCAGAAATTACTGCGGCTGCAAAAGCTGTTTTCTTCATTTCTACAGTTGCCTTTGTAATCACGACAATCATAATTCTTCTTGTCCTTTTTGTGATTATTCAGCGGGTCGTTAAAGAAATGAACAAGGGTGTTTCCGCAATGCAGAATATTGCCCAGGGTGACGGTGATTTGACTGTCAGAATGGAAGTCAAGACGGACAATGAGCTTGGAAAAATGTACAAATTTTTCAACCTCACCATCGAAAAGATTCAAAATTCCATCGCTCAGGTCAAAGAGTCAGCCGCAAACCTCACAGAGCAGGGCTCGGCTCTCGGTGACAGCATGAACGACACGGCCGCAAGCGCAAACGAAATCACGGCCAATATTGATTCAGTGAACAAACAGGTTCAGCAGCAGGGAAGTAATGTTCACGAGGCTCAGGCTGCCCTTGGTTCAATCAATAACAGCGTGAATGATTTGGTCGCAAATATTCAGAGTCAGAGTTCAAGCGTCGTCGAGTCATCTTCGGCAATCGAGCAGATGGTCGCAAACATCCGCTCTGTCACTGGAATCCTCGAAAAGAACGGCGACACAATCAAGGCACTGGAGAATTCTTCGGAATCAGGCAAGGTCAGTATCAATAATTCGGTCGAGGCAATCAAAAAGATTCAGGAACAGTCGGGAACGCTTCTTGAAGCAAGCAAAATTATTCAGGCAATTGCGAGCCAGACCAACATGCTGGCAATGAATGCGGCAATCGAGGCGGCACACGCAGGCGAAAGCGGCAAGGGCTTTTCTGTTGTCGCAGATGAAATCCGAAAACTGGCCGAAGACTCAAACAAGCAGGGCAAAAACATCACGAATAACCTCAAGGTCGTTCTTGCAAGCGTCAAGGAAGTCACAGATTCTTCAGTTCAGCTGCAGAATCAGTTCAACGAGATTTACGACCTCACCCAGACCGTTGCCCGTCAGGAGCTCACGATTATGAACGCAATGCACGAGCAGTCAGATGGCGGCGAGCAGATTCTTGAGGCAATCAAGCAGATTCAGGATGTAACGGCCAGCGTAAAGGGTTCAAGTAATGCCATGGAAGATGCGACCCAGGCAGCGAATATCAAAATGGAGAACCTCATGCGTCTTACCGAGGAAATTACGGCCAGCATGGATGAGATGTCAATCGGTATTGAGTCAATCAACAAGTCAATCAATACCGTAAATGACATGACTCACAAAAATACCCGCAGCATTGAATCGCTCGGAGAGGCTGTCAGTAAATTTAAGGTGTAAGGCGGCTAAATCATACTTTCAAAAGAACAAATAATGAACTAGAATATTTTCCAGAGGTAAAAATATGGACGGAAAAGAAGAAATCTTGGACTTGTTGCGTGAAAATGCGCGTCTGGCAGTGGAAGACATTTCGGCGATGACAAAAAAATCCGCCGATGAAGTAAAGGCAATCATCAAGTCGCTTGAAGACGAGGGAATTATCTTAAAATACGCCGCCATCGTGAATCCTGAGAAAGACATCAACACAAAGGACAAGGTCAGGGCAGAAATCGAGATTCAGTGCCAGCCTGAGCGTGAGCACGGATTTGACGCCCTTGCAGAGCGAATCTACCGCTTCCCACAGGTCAAGTCGCTTTATCTGATGAGCGGCGGCTATGATTTGAAGGTCGTGATTGAGGGAGACGATTTGCGCGAGGTCGCTCTTTTTGTGGCGCAGAAACTTTCTACTCTGGAAGGCGTGCGCTCAACAAAGACTCACTTCCTCCTTAAAACCTACAAGGAAAACGATGTGCTTTATGTGGAAGACGAATCTGACCGCCGCGAAGGAGTCATGGCTTAAAAATAGGGCTACCCATGAAATTTCAAAAACTTCACAAGGGCATTTGCAAGGGCAAGTAAAGTGTCAAAAGAGCCCCACTTAAGAGAAATAAAGTCTTTCATAAAACTTTAGCATATTGTGATAAGGTTATCTGAAAGTTAACTATTCTATTTTTTAATTTGACTTTAAGATATCTTACCCCTACAATAATATTACTTTATCTATCTGTAAGATAGAATTTTATTTCAGGAGGATTCAGATGAAGAAAACGAAAAAAATTATTTTAGCAGCAGCAGGAATTGCATGTATTTTCTTTGGCGTAAATTTCATTTCTTGCAGTAATGAAGATAATGATGAAAACACGGCTCAGACTTAAGCTCCTGACAATCCCGCAGAAACAGTAACCTTCGATGCCCAAAACTACACGCTGGGAAAGACTGTTCAGTACACTGACAGCGGTGAAGATGCAGACGGCCAAGAGCATGACTATGAGGTTGTTAAGAACACCTTCCTTACAGAAACAAGTGCAAGTGCGAATGTAGTTTCACGAAGTGCCGCAAGAGCCACTGAAAGCTGGGAGACGACCAACCGCTATCAGAATGATGATGTGATGTTTGCGAAAGTTCTGGAATACACAAATCTGTCACAGTATCTCGTTCTGTATGAAATCACTCAGGCTCGTGACGGCTCAATGACAGGCGTTGCAGACTTGCAGGATAAATACATTTTCTTGAATCAGAACGGCGAAAAACTGCTGACTTTCTCATTCAGATGGTCTTCGACAGATCTTTTGAGCACCCAGCAGTTAAATGAGTTGAAAGCAAGTGACGAATATGCAGGAAAATCTGACAGTGAAATCGTCCTGGCAGAATGGGAAAAACTGACCGAAGAAGAAATCCGCTCCATTCCTCCTGAAAGATTCAAAATCATTACGACGGAAACCTTTTCGGCAAAGGCGGAAAATACGGTCTGGCTGGATGTTTACTACAACCGCAATGATGACCAGTCTGTAGATTATACGGACGATAGTAAAATCAAAAAAAGAATTAAGAATCATTTTATCGAGTATAAGGGAAAACTCATTACACCATACAAGATAACAGAATATCCGAATAATCCTAAAAAAGGCACGGAATACGGTCTGCGTAATAGCCGGGGAACATTCTGCAAATACGCAACTTCAACAAATGATAACGGTGAAGTAACCTATGAAATCCGCGTATGGGGTAACGGCACTTTCACAGGTGAGGTAGCCTCAAATGAAACAAGAACACAGATTAAAAACGGTAAACTCATCTTCTCAGAAGATAATGGCGTGCAAATCGTAACCGATAAGTCATATCCTGCCTATAAAATTGACGGCTCTATGATTGTGAGCGAAAGGAAAGAAAGCAGTGGCGACGGAAATGGAAACGAAACGACTTCTACAACTGTTACTGGCGGCGTTACTGTAAAAAAGCAGACGGAAAGCAACGGAACTTGGACAAAACTTGCAGAGCATGTACCATTCGCCTTTTTGGGAACGGAGTATGCCAGTGAGGAAACAAGCGAAATTGACTTCATACGGTCTGACATCGAAAATACAACGATGTTTACAAAGATTGTTCAAAGAGATGACGGAGAAAAAGAGAAGAAAATTGAAGTTCAATCTAAAATCTCTGTCGGCTGTCCGCGATACAGTGGAGAGCTTGCAGAATATGCTTTCATCGACTTTATCAATCCGAAATTTGACGAGAGCACGGAAACAGTCACATGGTCTCCCGACCTCGAAGGTTTCCTGAACAAATGGACTGAAGCCTTCAAGACCTTCAGCAGCGCAAACTAAAACAACATTAATTTAAAGAAAAAAAGAGACTGCCTGAAAGTTATCCGCTTTCATGGCAGTCTTTTGCAGCCGAGCAGATTGAAAAGGCAATCACTTCCAAGACAGTTTTTAGATATTTCCTTATTTTATCGTAATGCGCCCTGCTCCGAGAGGATTCTCGTAATCAATCAGATAATTCTTGTAGGCTGCAAGGGGGCTGTTTGCCGTTGAGATATGGGGGGTCTCGTCCCTACCTTTCGCAAATGATTTTGCATAGGCTGCGGTCACCAGATAGTCCTCGTTCACATAATCTTTTACGAGTTTTGCATTTGCCAACATTGCAAAGCCGTCGCCAAGATTACGGAGCATAAAGTTTATGCCTCCTATCGTATAGGTTTTTGTAAGGTCGAGGGCTTCATAACTTGCACTTTCTTTATTGTACACTTCCACATTCTTTACGCGGTATTTACCTGGCGGACTTATCCACAGACCTTGCTCAGATGTCTTTATTGTGTCGGGCACTGCTGTGTCAATCGTATAGCGAATGCCGGCAACCTGTAAGAAGCCTCCGTTTTCTCCATTGCCCACCTTGCGAGCGCCGAATTCAAGCGCATCGAGCATTTCTTGCCCGGTTATTTCCATAAGGCAGATGACATTTCTAAAGGGCAGCACTTTTTGTATAGAATTATAGGAATAAGGGCCGACAGGCAGGTCAATGCGGACACCGCCACCGTTTATGACTGCTATATCACAGCGGAGCTGCTCCACTTCATTGAAGTAATAGTATATAGCGTCGGTGATAAAGTCTCCCAGATTCGTCTCTTGACTGCGTACCAGACGCTGTTTTGTTTTTTCGTCTGCACTATTTATGTAGAGGGGGACATCGGAAATAGCGATTTCTTTATTCAATTTTTTATCCACATCAGCAGCCCAGTCTTTTATCATTGCATCGATAGTCTCATCAGAAGAGTCGTAGTCGGTAATGAGTTTTGAAGTGATGCCGTTGTCACTGAGCGTCATACAGCCGATTGCTGCAAAATAACAGCCGGTCTGGGAAAGCAACACATCCTGACCCAAGGCATCCTTGACCACGGCATGTTCAACCGTAGAATGGGAATGCGCGTCAATAAAGGCATCCAGCCCATGAGTGTGGGAGATAACATCGGTACTCGTCCAGGGAGCAGCAGACGGATCGTCCCCCAGATGACCGATTGCAACAATATAGTCAGCTTTTTTTGCCGCCTCATCAATCGTCTTCTGAACCATACCGTAAAGTTCCTGTCCGTCTTTTCCTGCACCAATCTTGTAGATGAACTTTGAGTGCTCCTCGTCCATAAAATAGGAGGGTACTGATTTTGTGTAAGTTTCGGGAGTCATAATGCCTATAAAAGCGACTTTTGTTTTTCCGAAGGTAAGGATTTTGTAGGCATCGGTCACCGTCGTGCTGTCGCTTAGCCTAAGGAAATTGCAGGCGACATAGGGAAAATCGGCTTCCTCGATGATTTCAAACACGCGATTCATACCGTAGTCAAATTCGTGATTTCCCAGCGTGGCAATATCGTATTTTGCGGCATTCATAAAGCGGATGATGTTGGCTCCCATATCCATTGCTCCGTATGCCGTACCCTGTATATGATCTCCGGCATCAACAAGGGCGACTTCTTTCCCCTGCGATTTCAGATCATCCTTCAAGGCAGCTATAGAGCCGTAAGACAGACCTGGAAGTGACTTACCGTCAGCACTTTTTACTGTGTTCGCAATATAGCAGTGCACATCATTTGTGTAGAGAATAGTGACTTCTCCACGATTTTTTTTACAGGCAGGGAGCAACAGAATAAGAAAAATTGCTGCAAATAAATTTAATCGTTTCTTCATGAATTCCTCAAAAGCAAAAGTGTAAAGATAATTTAAAGATTGTATACCTAATGCTTCCCTTTGGCAAGTTTGACCTTTTTTCCCCACTTCCAAATTCTTCCGTAATACTTTAAAATAGTAAAATTAGTAATGTGCTTGCTTTTACGAGGATTTTATGAATACACGAGAAGACAGACTTTCAAAATCAATGCAGAATATTCCGCCGTCGGGCATCCGTAAGTTTTTTGAGATGCTGATTGGACATGACGATGTAATTTCCCTTTCGGTGGGCGAGCCGGACTTTCCCACGCCCTGGGTTATCCGCGAGGAAGCCTACTATCATCTTGAAAAAGGTCACACTTCTTACACATCAAACTGGGGCCTGATTGAGCTTCGTGAAGAAATCGCCAAATACATGGAGCGCGACCAGCTTTACTACAATCCCAAGAACGAGATTTTGATTACTGTGGGGGCCAGCGAGGGCGTTGACGCGGTTTTGCGCGCTATTTTAAATCCCGGAGACGAAATCATCGTGG
>JAFUHS010000205.1 GCA_017468745.1 Treponema sp.
ATCAAATCGAGGGTCTGAGCAGAACATGCTTTTACCAAATCCTCCGGGGAAATCACAATCTGTTCACCTCGGACCCCCGCACTGATATAAATTTTTTCGTGCTGCAGAGCTGACTGATCAATAAAAGTGGGGAATTTCTTCTTCATGCCGATTGGCGAGCAGCCGCCACGGATGTAGCCTGTGAGGGTCAGCAATTCTTCTGGCTTTACGGGATTTATTTCCTTTGCGCCGCAGGCTGCCCTGGCTTTTTTGAGATTAATTTCATGCTCTGCGCTCTGGCAGAAGACAAAAATCTGCTTGGAGTCGCTTCGCATGACGATTGTCTTAAAACAAGCCGCAGGATTAATCCCCAGTTTTTCGGCGATACCGCTGGCAGCTCCCCTGGAAAGTTCGTGCTCCCCGTCATCATCATAAGAAAGGGTTTCATATTTTATTTTCAATCCATCAAGAATTCTCATCGCATTCGTTTTTTTCATTTTCTCTTTTCCTTTATTATGCTATATTTAAACAATGAGCCAGAATTTTCAAGATGTACTCAGCTCTTTTTCTCAAAAATTAAGCCGTTTTAACAAATCCTCATCCGCACAACGCGTTGTTCAGCCCTCAAAAGATTCTTACTACGAGGAAAAATTGCGGGAGAGGGGAGAACGCCTTCACGCTTCTGTAGTCTCAACTTACAAAATTTACCGTTCCCCCTTTGAGTCTCTGGGCGGGCAGAGTGACAGGGCAGCTTCTTTGGACAAAGACGAGCAGAATCTTCTCAAAGCCTACAATCTCTACAAAGCGTGTATGGACATCGATAAAGAAAACCAAGACGAAATCGGCGCGACCCACATCAAAACGATTGAGCTTTATTCGCCTCTTGCTGACAAGGCCAGCTACACCAGCGGCGGGCAGTTTATCTACCTTCTTTGCTGGCTCTTTTTTGAGCAGAATTGTCAGGAATACATTCCTTTTTTTAACGAAAATGAAAATCATCACTCCCTTGCATTTGCAAAAAGTGATTCCTTTAGCTTTGACGCCCACGACCGGGAAATTTTTGAAATCATAAAGGCGGAGTTTTATTCATGACAAAAGATTTAACCAATGGACATCCATTAAAAATCATATTCAATTTTGCCCTTCCTGTTTTTTTCGGATACCTCTTCCAGCAGTTCTACAATCTTGTGGATACGGTTATTGTCGGTCAGTTTTTGGGCGTTGATGCCCTTGCGGCCGTTGGCTCAACAGGCAGCCTGCACTTCATGATTATAGGCTTCTGCATGGGGCTGTGCTCGGGCTTTGCGATTCCTGTGGCGCAGAAATTCGGCGGTGCGGATTACGGAGCCATGCGTCAGTTTGTTTTCAATTCATGGATTTTAGTCGCAGTTCTCTCCGTCGTGATTACATCTTTTGCCGTGATTTTCTGCTATTCCATGCTTTCTGCCCTCAAAACTCCGGAAAATGTCATCGATATGGCCTATTCTTATTTCGTGATTATTCTCGCGGGAATTCCCGTTATTTTCTTCTATAATATTTTGTCGGGAATTATCCGTTCCGTGGGCGATTCAAAAACACCGCTTTATTTTTTGATTATGTCGGCAATCCTTAATATTTTCCTTGATTTGCTTTTCATCGCTGTCTTCAAATGGGGAATCCCGGGAGCCGCACTTGCCACAGTGATTTCGCAGGGCGTTTCAGGCATCCTCTGTTTCTTCTATATGAAAGCGAAATTTGAGATTCTCCGTTTGCGGCCGGAAGATAAAAAAGTTTCCTGGCGGCGTATGCAAAATCTTCTGGGGATAGGCGTTCCCATGGGGCTGCAATATTCAATCACCGCTATCGGAAGCGTAATCTTGCAATGGTCGGTTAATATGCTTGGCTCTGTGGCCGTGGCTTCGATGGTTGCGGCTCAAAAAATTTCCATTTTCTTTTCAACTCCTTTTGACGCTCTTGGAACGACGATGGCAACATATAGCGGTCAAAATGTGGGAGCGAAAAAAATCGGCCGTCTTAATTCCGGTCTTTTCTGGGGTTGCGGCATTGGAGCGGTCTATTCGGTCTGTGCCTTTGTAGTTCTGTATTTTTTCAGTCCTTTCCTTACCATGTTCTTTTTGAATTCCGGTGAGTCGCCCGAAACGGTCTCGGTGATTATCGAGAATGTGCATTTCGCTCTCTGTGCCAACGGCTCAACTTATGTTCTCCTTACCCTCGTAAATTGCGTGCGTTTTATGATTCAGGGAATGGGATTTTCCCGCATCGCAATTTTTGCCGGTCTTGCAGAACTTGTTGGACGGGCTTTTATTGCCATCGTTTTCGTTCCTGTCTGGGGCTTCAAGGGAGCTTGTCTTGCAAGTCCCCTTGCCTGGGTTCTCGCGGACTCTTTTCTTATCCCCGCCTACTTTGCTTGCAGAAAAAAACTTGTTACAATATTCGGTAAAGGCGAATAAAGGTCATGAAATCCATCAAGACAAAAATCATCCTAATCGTTCTTTCTGGTATTATAGCTTCCTCTTTCATCGTCGGAAGTTTCGGGCTTTTCTGGTCCAGCAAGGCCATTCAGACCGAGTCTTCTCAAATCCTCGATTTGATGGCACAGGTACAGACTGGCGGACTGAATTCTATGTTTTCAGAAATCGAGCATTCTTCTATCGTCCTTTCCCAGCATGTCGAAGAAAATTTAAAAGACTTCTCCCTTTTCAAGAATGAAGATAATTTTTTGCGTTATATGGAAAAACTGGAGGACATCGCTTTTTATATCGCAAACTGCACCTCCAGTGCCATGGCGGTCTATGTCCGCTTTGCCCCCGAACTGACGAATGAGGTCAAAAGCCTGCTCTGGCGAAAAAAGGATGGCGTTTTTTCTAAAGATACATTGCCTGCTTTCCCTGTCTATGATTCTGATTTTGGGAACAGCTGGTATTATCGTGCCCATGCTCTTGGAACAGGGGTCTGGACACTCCCATATTATAATGATGATTTCAAGGAATATGTCATTTCTTACGGTGTTCCGGTTTATAAGGAGGGCGAATTCGTCGCCGTCGTAGGCATGGACATCGATTTTGATGACATTGCTTCTATAGTCAATTCAATTTCTGTCTACGATTCCGGCTATGCTTTCCTTACAGATGAGGCTTTTATCGTAACTTACCATCGTTCAATCCGGGCTGGAGTGCAGATTCTCGAACAGGCCGCTGATTTTAAGCAGACTTATATACCGGAACTTCACACTTCTTTGTATGAGTATATCTTTAAGAATGAGAAATTTCGCATGCTCTACAAGCCTCTGGTGAACGGCATGCGTCTTGTGGTGAGCGTTCCTGTTCAGGAAATTGACCGTGCCAGAACAGAGCTTTTTATTACGATTCTCTTTTCTGTACTTGTTATTGCACTGCTTCTGTCAGCTTTCAGCGTCTGGATGTCAAACCGGCTGACAAGACCTCTTGACGAGCTTACCCATTCGGCAACGAAAATTATCGCAGGAAACTATGATGTCCGCTTCTCCCGCAAACCCAATGATGAAATCGGCTCATTAATGGACACTTTTATTTTCATGGCGAAATCCCTTAAAATCCAGTTCGAGTATATCAATTCCCTGGTTTACTATGATTCAATGACCGGAGCCAAAAACAAACGGGCTTTCATCGATGTCCGTAACGAATTTAACCGAAAGATTAGTGAAGCGAAAGATAAAAACGAAAAACTTGAATTCGGAGTGATTGTTTTTGATGTGAATAATTTAAAATACCTGAATGATACTTTTGGACATAAAGAGGGCGATGCCCTGATAAAAAATGCCTGCGCTCTTATCACCCGTATTTTTTCAGAGAGCCCCATTTTCAGAATCGGTGGCGATGAATTTGTCTCTGTCATTGCAGGAAAGGATTTTGAGAATCGTAATGAATTGCTTACAAAATTCAGGAGCGAAATGGATTATCTGCAGGCGAACAAGTCAAAAGCCAGCGAGCAGCTTTCAATCGCCAGCGGTATTGCCGTTTATGATGCCAAAAATGATGTGGAATTTCAGACGGTTTTTGAGCGGGCAGACGAGGAAATGTACAAGACAAAAATCGCCATGAAGGGCGGAATCTCAAATATCAGGTGATAAAAAATCTCTCCAATCTATTCCCGCAAGTTTACGAAAATCTACGGTAGATTTTTTTTCAATTTTGCGGTAAATTCTTTTCTATGAATTTTTCACGGCGCAATTTTTTTCTTATCGGCATTTCCTTTGCTTTGCTGACCTTTTCATTTTCATGCGCGTCAGGCAACAGCTCTCTGGCAGAAAAAAAGCTTTCAGCTGATGAAGAATTTTCAAAAAAAGTTTCAGGGCACTACAGCGAAATCAGCATAAAAGATTTTGCCGACGGCTTTAACCATGCGCGCTATCTCTATCCGAATTCAATTCCGCCATGGGAACTTTACGAGACTGACCAAATTCTGGGTCTTGCAGAAAATATGCTCTATCACCAGAATCCTGACGGCGGCTGGGCAAAAAACCTTGATTTACAGCGAAAATACACTTTGACCGAGCTGGAGGCCATTCAGAAAAAAAACGAGTCGGTTCCGCCGGTTACCTACAAAAAACAGACATCAAAAGACGGAAGCACAATCGACAACGGAAACATTTTTTCGCAGATAAAATATCTTGTTCAGGTTTACAGGCAGGTTCCGGATTCACGCTACATTGACTGTGCAGTTCGTGCCCTTCAATGGATTTTAAATGCACAGCATCCCCTGTCGGGCGGTTTTACGGGGGCTGATGTATACGCAATTACCTACAATGATGATGTTATGTCACAGACTCTCCGTATTCTTCGGGATATTTCACGGGATGACAAAACTTACGGAGTTTTTCCTAAAAAAATGCGGGAGAATGCAGAAATCGCCTATCAGAAAGGAATTGACTGCATCCTCAAAACACAGATTACCATTACCCTAAGCGACGGCTCTAAAATTCTGACGGCCTGGGGGCAGCAGCACAGCCACGAGACATTGGAGCCGCTTTGGGCGAGGGAATTTGAGCCTCCGTCAATCTGCACAAGCGAATCAGCAAAAATCGTCAATCTTTTAATCGAAGACCAGGAGCCTTCAGAAGAAATAAAAAAAGCGATTACAGCCGCATGCGAATGGTTTGACAGTGATGATGTCCGCATAAAAGGAAAGGAAATCATCAAAAAGCCCCATGAAGCAGTCGTTTTGAATAATCACCATTATGATTTTGAAAAGATTATGGTGGATGATAAAAATGCACTTGACTTGTGGGCTCGTTTTTACGCGCTGGATTCTTCTTTTGATCTTGTAACCGGAGCAAGAAAAGCGATTCAAGGCACATATCCGCCTGTCAATTCACCTGTCTGGTGTGACAGGGGATGCAAATACTGTCCTTCCTTCAACGACCTGTCAATGGAAAGGCGAAACGGCTACGCTTACACGGTTAGAAGTCCTGCTTCCACCCTTGAAAAATACAGGATCTGGAAAACAAAATTTGGTAATTAATTTTTATAGGAGTAATATATGGCAGATACAATGCACGCATTGGAAAAAAATCCTAATTGGAAAGGCCGCCGGGGTCCTGTAGTCCTTGTGATTATGGACGGCGTCGGATACGGAAAATACGAAGAGGGAGACGCAGTTAAGGCTTCAAAAATGAAGTATCTGGACTGGTTTACCGCAAATTGCCCTCACACAAAGCTTAAGGCTCACGGAACGGCAGTAGGTCTTCCTTCTGACGACGACATGGGTAACAGCGAGGTCGGTCACAACGCAATGGGCTGTGGCCGCGTTTTCGCTCAGGGAGCAAAACTTGTAGGGGAGTCAATCGCCAACGGCTCAATGTTTGCCGCAGACACATGGAAAAAGCTCGTCAAAAATGTAAATGACAAAAACAGTACTTTGCACTTCATCGGCTTGGTTTCTGACGGAAACGTTCACTCTCACATCGACCACTTAAAGGCAATGATTACACAGGCTTCAAAAGACGGTGTTAAAAAGCTCCGCGTCCATGCCCTTCTTGACGGACGCGATGTTGACCCGACATCAGCTCTTAATTACATCACACCGCTTGAAGAATTCCTTGCAGGCTTTGCAGGAGTGGATTACAGAATAGCCTCTGGCGGCGGACGAATGTTTATGACTATGGACCGCTACAACGCAGACTGGAGCATGGTAGAGCGGGGCTGGAAGGCTCATGTTTTGGGCGAGGGCCGCAAATTTGAAAGTGCCACAAAAGCAATCGAAACTTACCGCGCAGAAATCCCTGGAATCCTTGACCAGGACATGCACGAATTCGTAATCGAAAAAGACGGAAAACCTGTGGGTACAATCGAAGACGGCGACTCAGTAATTTATTTTAACTTCCGTGGCGACCGCGCTCTGGAGATGACAAGAGCCTTTGAAACACCAAAAGGAGGAGACTTGCCATTTGACCGCGTCCGAGTCCCGGCTGTTGAATATGCCGGCATGATGGAATACGACGGCGACGCTCATGTTCCAGCCCAGTATCTTGTTAATCCGCCAAGCATTGACCGCACAATGGGCGAGTATCTTACAAAAACTGGCGTAAAACTCCTCGCAATTTCTGAAACACAGAAGTACGGTCATGTTACATACTTCTTCAACGGTAACAAACAGGGAAAATTTGACGAAAAACTTGAAGACTACATCGAAGTTCCGAGCGATGTCGTTCCTTTCGAGCAGCGCCCATGGATGAAATGTGCCGAAATCACTGACAAGGTAATCGAGGCAATCAAGAGCGGAAAATACGACCACATCCGCCTTAACTACCCCAACGGAGATATGGTCGGACACACAGGCGTTTTCAACGCTGTTGTCTGTTCTATGGAAGGAATGGACTTGCAGCTTGGACGCTTAAAGGCCGCAATCGACGAGGCTGGCGGCATCCTCTGTCTTACCGCTGATCACGGTAACAGTGACGACATGTACGAGCACGCAAAAGACGGTTCTGTCAAAATGGATAAGAGCGGCGAGCCAAAGGCAAAAACCAGCCATTCTTTGAACCCGGTTCCAGGAATCATCTATGACCCGGAATACAAGGGCGAGTACGACAATACAAAACTCAACGAAGGTCTGGGAATTTCAAGCTGGCCAGCAACAATCATGAATTTGATGGGCTATGTTCCGCCGAGCGACTATGACAAGTCAATTATTAACCTGAAATAAACAGGATTTCAAAAGCAGGCAGTGCCATTATCGGTTCTGCCTGTGTCATTATCGGGCTTGACCCGATAATCTTATTTTTATTATAATACTACTACTTTTTTTTCAAGGAGAATCCTATGAGACTTGCACGACGCTTTAGACCGCTCACAAGCAACAAAACAACACGCGCTAACAGCAAAAAACAGTCAAAAAGACTTGCTGCTAATTATGCGCTTCTCGCTTCTTTGGCAGCGACAGATTCTAAATCAAAGAAATAAGCGGGTGTACAATCCAAGTTTGGATTTATATTCGTATGAGAGTTTTTTTTGAAAAAATCTCTCATTTCTTTAAGGGGCTGTCCAATAAGTTGGAAAGGTGTTATTTTTTCGGGCGTGATCCGAAAGTCTATTTGCTGACAATGCGAAACTTTGTCTGGTCAGCATGGCAATGACACTTACTTGTTGGGCGCCCCCAATTTTTTTAAGGAGTACAACATGGCAAGTATAAAAGATGGATTGGGTAGCGCAACAAAAGAACTTGGTGCATTTAAAAAATTCATTTCCCGGGGAAATGTAGTTGAAATGGCTGTCGGTGTTGTCATCGGTGGTGCATTCGGGAAAATCGTCACAAGTCTGGTGAATGACATCGTCATGCCTCTCATCGGTCTGGCTCTTGGCAAACTTGACTTTGCCTCACTGAGTGTTAAAATCGGCGACTCAGAAATCAAATACGGCGCCTTCATTCAGACTGTAGTTGATTTCCTTATCGTCGCTTTCTGTATCTTCATTGTAATCCAGATTTTTGAGAAATTTAAAACGAAGGAAGAGGCAAAACCTGAAGAGACTCCTGTAATCCTCAAGTCAGATGAGGCAATCTTACTGGAAGAAATCAGGGATTTGCTCAAAAACAAATAATCAGCCACAACTGCGGCAAAACAACAATTCCGAAGAAAATAAGGCTTATCCAGGTGAAGCTTTTGATAAAGTCAAAGGCCTTGCCTGGATATTCTTTTATATAAAGCCTTAGATTTATCACGCTGGCCAGACTTCCGATAATCGAGCATAAGCCCGCGCTATCCAGGCCGTACAAAAGAGCCCGTAAATCAGTAGAAAATGGATAGAGAACGATACTGGCAGGAACATTTGAAATCAGCTGACTCAGCAGGATGCTCCACAAATATTCATGTCCTTCCACTGATTTCTGCAAAAATTCCGAAATGGCGGGATGACGGCAAATCGAAGATGAAAATGTGAAAAAACAAAGGAAGGTCAAAAGAAGGACATAATCGGTCTTCAAAAGAATCTTTCTGTCGCCAATCAAAAGCGTAATGAAAACAAGGGCAAGCACAAGGGGATAAAAGCGGGTGCGGCTGACAATCGAAGCCACCACAATCAAAAAAAGAACCTGATACATGATTTTTCCAGCAAGCCTTCCTTTAGAAACGGCTTCCCCCGCACAAGAATCTTTCCTGTCGGAAGAATCATAATCTGTGTTAATCTGTGCCAATCTGTGGATTTTTTTTCTTTCTGTGGCATCTGTGTAATCTGTGTTTTTTATTTCTTTCCTATACAAAACAAAAATAAAAATCAAAAGCAGTCCCGCGCTGAAAATCCAAAGGGGCGACATCATCTTTAAAAATTCCGGCGTGGAGATCCCGCTTTTCGCGTACAAAAAGAGATTCTGGGGGCTTCCGAAGGGCGTTAAAAGGGAGCCTCGGATTGCGGCGATGTTCTCAAAAGTCAGGACCGGCAGAATGTATTTTTCTTTGCCTGCGGAACGGAAGAGCAGAATCGTAAGGGGAACGAAAATAATCAGCGAGACATCGTTTGTGACGAACATTGAAGAGAAAAAAACACCAAAAACAAGGAAAACAGTAAGGGCTCTTATAGAAGAAATCTGCCTGGCTTTCCGTAAAACCGGCTCAAAGATATTCTCGCTTTTAAATCCTTCAAGAACAGAAAGCAGCATGAAAAGGGTGGCGAGAGTGCGCCAGTTAATATCGTGAATGAGCTCCATAGAAGGCGGCGTAATAAAAAGGGAAATGATGGCCGCCAGAAGGGAGACAGAGAGCATTATGTCTTTTTTGAAAAGATTTTTTAACCAGATGGCGAATTTACGCATGAAAAAATAATAGCATGAAAGCGTAAAAATGAAAACGGAAGAATGAAAATGGAGATTGGAAATCAGGAATTGGAAAGATAAGAAAAGACTTAATCTTTAAAATGTCAAATTTGTTCAAAATTGATTGACTTTTGTATTTTCTTGGGCTAAATTCCGCTTAGAGATATTTGAGATTTTGCGGAATATTCAAAATAATCTTAAGTATCTGCGAACTTCATAAAGTTTCATAAAAAAGGGGAAAATCTTATGAAAAAAATGATTTTACGGAAGGTTTTGTCTGTGCTTGCTCTTGCTGCCACTCTTTCGTTTGCAGGCTGTTCTGACCTCGCCGAAAACGAACTGGAGTCTTCAGTCACTGCCGGAGAAGAGTCCTCTTCCAGGGCAACTATTTCCAGCATATCGTCATTCTATGCCGATGACCTTTCTCACGGTACATTCACTTCAAATGTAACCTGCGGAAATTACACGATTTACGCGACAAGCTCCAAGACTGTCTCAACGCCATACAGTTCTGCCACTCTTCAAAACAAAAGTTTCAGCCAGACTCTGGCGCTCGGCGGGGCGGGCGTTGCCGGAAGCTACCGCTGCGTAAGTTTTACCACCGCAAATGCCGCCACAATCACAGTCTTTGCCACGGGTGCATCAGGCCGCTATCTTGCTCTGGTGGATTCCAGCGGAAGCCTCGTAGAAAAGCAGGAGACTTCTTCTTCCATCGCCGCCTACACTTACACTGCCTCATCGGCCGGAACTTACTATCTTGAATCCCTCGGCTCTGGAATCAATATTTACTACATCAAGACCGATGCAAGTTCTTCTTCAACTTCATCATCGTCAAGCTCGTCGTCATCATCTTCTTCTTCAAGTTCTTCATCAAGTTCTTCATCAAGCTCAATCACTTTGTACAAATCATCTGATGTGGTGGGAACTTACAGCTCGGTCAAGAGCGCTTTGGCTGCGGTAGGCTCTTCAGGAAGCTACACTGTGGTCATTCCTGCTGGAACTTACAATGAGAGCTACATCTACTACTACGGTTCTGCTTCAATCACAATCCGGGGTGAATCTTCTTCTTATTCTGACACTGTTATTACAGGCCACGGAACGGACATGACCACTGAAAAAGGCCGTGAGCTTATGGAATTGTGCGGCTCATGCAGCGTCGTTCTGAAAAACATTACCCTGCAGAGTGATTATGACAGGGCAACTTACGGCACAAGTAATGTTCAGTCTGAGGTTTTGGCTTTCGACTCAACGGGAAGCCTTGCCGCTTACAACTGTGCTTTTAAAGGCCATCAGGACACTTTGCGAACGATAAGCAAGGCATGGTTCTATAAGTGTTATGTTGAGGGCGATGTGGATTTCATCTGGATGGAGTCCAGCGGAGGAGTCGCTTTGTTTGAGGAGTGTACAATCGCCTCGGTTTACGACTCTGCTGCTTCTTCCCACGAGGCTTATATTATGGCTCCCCGCGCAACGGTCTCTTCTACTATGGGAAAGGGCGTTGTCCTTTTTAACTGTACTCTTTCTTCTGCAAGCGGAAACACGACCTATATTTTCCGAAATCCATGGGGAACAAGCTCCAGCTATTACAATCAGGGTGCTGTCGTGGACTGTACTTTCAGCGGAAGCGGCTGGGCCAGCGCATGTGCCAAATCTGCCGCAATGGGAACAAGCGACCAGCAGTACATCGGCTGGAAACTGGATTCTACCGCCGCATCAAAATTCTCTTCAAAACTCAGCTCAATCGGAACTCTGTCAAGCTCTGTAAAATCAGCTGAATATTCAAGCCGTGATGTAATCCTCAACCGCAAGGTGACGACAAGCGGAACTTTCACGGCTGATTCAAGCACCTGGGATGTTGAGACTTTGGGTAACAACAACGGCTTCTTCTCATCGTCAAGCTCATCATCATCTTCTTCAAGCTCTTCTTCGTCATCGTCAAGCTCGCTTTCAATCAGCGACAGTCCGGTTGGATATGCTTCTGTCACCACGCCTTCAAATTCTGTAACGGTTTCTTCCCGCTCAGACTTCATCACCTATGCAAAGAAGGGCGGCTACATCATCTATGTGAACGGCATGATTGACCTTTCCGACGGTTACATGCCTTCAAGCGCAGGCGGCTCAACTTCCGGCCTTAACTCAATCGTAAAAGAGCAGACTTCAAGCGCCTATACTTCATACTCTTCATTCGTCACTGCCTATGCAAAGTCCTGCTCGACATCTACGGACGACTCATCATCTTCTTCTCCTGAAAGCTCCCTGGGCTCATACCTCTGGGCCTGCAACTCGGCTTACGGCTCAATGATTAAGGTGAATGTGGCCTCAAACACCTGGATTATCGGAAAGACTTCTTCTTCCGGAATCAAGGGCGGCATGCTCAATATTTCCAGCGTTTCAAATGTGGTTCTCCGAAACCTCACGATTCAGGACGCTTACGACCCCTTCCCGCACCACGAGGAAGATGACGGCTACAACGCCCAGTGGGATTGCGTAGTCATTCAAGGGTCTTCATACAACATCTGGATTGACCACTGTACTTTCAAGGATACCCTGGGGCTGTCTTATGTAAGCACAGGCGGCTCAACAAGCGAAAAATGGCAGACTTATGACGGTCTCTGTGACATGAAAGGCTCGGTCTACAATATCACGGTCTCATGGTGCCGCTTCCAGGACCATGACAAGACCATGCTGATTGGTTCAAGTGATTCTGACGGCTCTAACTCGACCCGCACGGTTTCGCTCCACCACAACTATTTCTACAATTGCGGACAGCGTCTGCCGATGGTCAGAAATACCCGCCTCCACATGTTCAACAATTACTATCACGCTTCAAGCCCGACTTACACACAGCAGTATGCGGTCGGCGTGCGGAAGAATGCCCTTATCATCGCAGAAAACAACATCTTCACAAGCGGAATCAAGTACAGCTTCAAGGACTCTTACGGAACTCTGTATTCAAGCGGAAACTCTGATTCTTCTTCAGCCGGATGCAGTTCAACGACTTCTTCAAGCAAGCCTTTCTCTGTAAGCTATTCTTACTCACTGGACTCAACATCGACAGCCACAAGCAGTGTCACTTCTTACGCCGGTTCGGGATACACGATGTAGGAAACTGAAAAGTAAAAATTGAAAAAGCACTCTGTCGCGTTTGAGATGGAGTGCTTTTTTTTATGCCCTCAACTTTAAAAAAAAATAATTAAAAATGTCAAAATTATGCAAAAAGTATTGACATTTGGATATTAAAGAAATAGATTAAATTAGAGATTTTTGAGATTTTCCTAAGAAAAATCTTAGAAAAACTGTAAAATCTCTTATCCATAAAGTTTTGAGGTGTCAAAATGAAAAAAGTTCTTTTCAAGCGGGCCGCACTGTCTTTTATGGCTTGTGCCGCACTGGTTTTCGCGAGTTGTTCAGAAATCAGCGAAAATGAATACGATTCTCCCCTTGTTTCTGCATCAAAAGCAGAATCTTCCGACCGTGCCGCAATTTCCGGCATCTCTTCCTTTTATGCTGACAATCTTTCCCATGGCACATTCACTTCAAATGTAACAAGCGGAAATTACACGGTTTATGCAACAAGCTCAAAAACAGTAAGCACACCTTACTCGTCTGCAAGCTTACAGGACAAAACTTTCAAGCAGGCTCTTGCTCTTGGCGGGGCTGGTGTGGCAGGAAGCTACCGCTGTGTCAGCTTTGAGACTGCGGGTTCTGCTACTGTTACGGTCTTTGCAACTGGTGCTTCGGGACGCTATCTGGCACTTGTAAATTCAAAGGGCGAAGTCGTCGATAAAAAGGAAACTTCTTCTTCTATCGCCGCATACACATATTCAGCTCCGTCAGCTGGAACTTACTACCTTGAGTCTCTTGGCTCTGGAATCAATATCTTCTATATAAAAACTGATTCTTCCGCTTCGTCAGGCTCTTCATCTTCTGGAAGCTCATCGTCTGGCTCGTCATCATCATCAAGTTCTTCTGTAAGCAAAATCACCCTTTACAAGGGTTCTAGCCAGAGCGGAACTTACTCTTCAATCAAGAGTGCCCTTGCCGCAGTCGGCTCATCAGGAAGCTACACAATCGTAATTCCAAAAGGCACTTACAATGAAAACTACATCAACTACAATGGTTCTGCCTCAATCACAATCCGG
>JAFUHS010000206.1 GCA_017468745.1 Treponema sp.
ACCGACGGCGAGGAGTTGGGGGAGGCCGGCGTTTCAAGTCAGGGGGCTTTTGCCCTTGCCGAGCTTTTCAGGAAACTTGGAATTACAAACGACGATGTTTATGTCTTTGATGCCTGCGGACGGGGAGATGTGGCGGTCTTGGCCCGGGCAGGTCTTGACTCAAAGGTCAGCCTTCAGTTCAAGAAGAAATTTATGGATTTATACGAGAGAACTCAAAATCTTTTAAAAGCGGCGGCGACCAATTCTTGGATGACTCTTCCCGTGCCCTACAGCGACAACGCGGGTTTTCTCGCCTGTGGAATCCCAGCCGTAGCGATTACCTTCCTCCCAAAAGAAGAAGTTTCCTTCTATTATAAGAACCTTATGACGGACAAAAACCTTGAAAAAGCCGTCATGAACTGCCGGATTGACGGCGAATCAGACAGCAAGGCCGACCTCTCAATCCAACGCTTCAAGTATCAGGAAAAAATGCCCCTGACCTGGCGGCTCTTCCACACCGAATACGACAATTTTTTAAGCCTCACTCAGGAAAGTTACTCGCTGATGAAGAAGATTCTCTCCGCGATAGCCTCTGTCAGAACGCTTGCGTAAAGGCTTAAGACTTTGCCAGTGATTTTATGATGCTCTTGATTGCGTCGAAATCGGATTTTTTTAGATGCTTGAGGTTCTGCAATAATTCTATAATTTCCTTGTCTTGGAGCAGAATATTTTTTGAAGTCGAATCCTTTTGATTTAGGGATGACAGCATATTGTTTGAGCCAGTATTTTTCCCCGTAACGAGATATTCAACTGTAACGCCAAGTGACTGTGCGATTTTTACACCGTTTTCTATATTTGGAAGGGATTTTTGGCCTGAAAGATAATTGTCGATTGTATTTTTGCTGATTCCTGTTTTTGTTGCCAGTTCTTTTAGTTGTATTCCTCGAAAATCAATAATTTCCCGAAGATTTTCCGAAAAACTCATGAAAAAAATATACTTAATTAAGTCTATTTATACTTGTGTATAGACTTTTTTAAGTGTAAAATAATAAAAACACTTAATTAAGTGCTTGTTTGGAAAAGGAGACTTTATTATGAAAAAATTACATTTGTTTTTATTATTTGGCTTAATTTCAGCTTGTTTTATTGGCTGTGCTACGACAAAAACTTCCGGCTCCGGTATCAAAGGAAAATCTGCTTCTGTAAACACTGGAAAGCGAGTCATAGTTGATTATCAGGGAGCTACGCTTGGAAAAGAAGTTCCCGAATGGGTCGCTTTGCTTGTGGAAGGTCAGTATAGCCAGAAAGTTCTTTCTTTGGTTATGCCTGACTTGGAGCATAAAAAAGTATTCGTAACAATGGGTCGGGGGGATAATCTTGACTTTGTTCAGACTTGGACTGATTTGGTTGACATCGAAACGGAAGTCGGTGGAACTCTTGAACGGGTTGCAGGAAAAGCTGTGGAAGCCGAGATGAAAGGCAGGGCAGCTGCAAGCGGAAAACAGGTTGAGCCTAGTGAAATGGAAAGGCTTGTTAATATGTACCGCGCTTCTCTTGTGAATGTCCGGTTCAGCGGTCTTGAACGCACGGCCAGCTATTGGATTGAGACTCAGGTTATGGATGGAAAGAAAGTTGCTGGTGATTATTTTGAATATTATGCCGTTTGGAAAATGGATGAAAAACTCTTTGACAAGCAGCTTAAAGAAGCTATGACAAAAATCGATGAGACATCTACCGAGGCAAAAGAACTGAAAGAGATTGTCGGTAAGAAACTCAGGGAATCCGTTGCAATTTCCAATGATGAGTCAGTCGTAAATGATGCGGATGAATTTGTCGTCAGCAATTAAGCTTTTTTTGTTCTGTGGCGTCACTTTTCTGCTTTTTGGATGCGCAAGTACTGGTCTTGAAAAGCAGAATGACGCTCCCTTATGGCTTTACTCTGACACGATTCCTCAGATTTTTCCGAATGAAGAATTTTTGGCTCGGACGGCATTCGCTGACGACGCAGAATCTGCCCGCCTTCGTGCTGATTCAGAGCTTTCATCTTTTTTTAGTGCGGAGATTCAGAGTTGTGCTTATGCAGACGAGACTTTCTTAAATTCACAGGATTCGTTTGGCTCAAAGACCAATAAAATCCGAAATCTTTCTCGGCAAATTGAAGTCTCAAGTCATGGTGAGTTAGTGGCTCTTTGTCACACAGATGTTTTTTTTGACAAAGGTCGAAAGCAATTCGCTGTCTGTGCTTACATAAATCGCGAAGAGGCGTGGAACTTGCTTGAGCCTAGGCTAAGGTCGAAATCTCAGGGACTTGAAAAGGCATATCAAAAAAGTCATGGCGAAAAAGAAAGATTTACGAAAATTATCCTTCTAAATTCTGTGTTGAAAGAATCTGATGAATTTTACAGTCTGTATTTTCTCGCTTGTGGGATTGTTCCTAAAAAGGCAGAGTCTTTTTCCAAAATTGATACGCTGATTCAGAATGCGGAAAGTGAAAGCCTGAGACTTAAAACATTGACGAAAATCTTGATTCAGGCTGACGGCGATGATAAGGAAAGACTCAAAACGAAATTAAGCGAGATTTTTTCAAAAGAAGGATTTTCTGTCGGAGATGATGGGGCTGTGTATTCCGTGAATGTGAAGACGGCCTTTGCAATATCTGAAAACGGCGGAATTTTCATTTCTTATCCGCAGATTTCACTTTTAGTCAGGAATGCGGACGGAATCGTGCTTTCATCTTGGGCTAAGCAGATTTCTAAAATTTCGGCATACACAAGAGAGGCTTGCGAAAGAATGGTCTGGGACAGAATAGAAAAAGAACTGGAAAGCAATTTTATAGAAGAATGTCTGAATGGCAAGTGAGGAATAGAAAATGAAAAAGATTTTTCTGACTTTTATGACTCTCGTGTTTTGTAATTTGCTTTTTGCAAAGCAGAATATCGATGATACGATTTCAGCTGTGAGCAAGGATATAGCCGACCGATGTGACAAGCGGGAGATTATCGCAATCCTTGATTTTCGCTCTGACTCAGCCGAGATGAGCGAGTATTTGAGCAGTCAGTTGACTTCCATGATTTTTGAAAATTCGACTTTGCAGGTAGTCACAAGACAGCACATGGACAAGGTTGAGCGGGAATTAAAATTCATGAATAGCGGGCTTGTAAGTGACAGTACGGCACTTTCTATCGGTGAACGACTTGGTGCAAAGAAAATAACCTTTGGCTCCCTTGATGAGCTGGATAACAAATACACCCTTGAAGTCAAAATGCTGGATGTTGAGACAGGCTCCTATGCCCTTTTCAAAAAATATGAGATTTCTCGCTCTTCAAAAACCGAGCAGCTTTTGCATCATGCGGCGACGATTTACAAATCTTCGCTGGGATTTATCGCTGAGGCAAACAAAAATTCGATTTCTCATGTCTCTCCGGCCGCTGGAATCTCATTTGATTACAGTTTGATTCGCCGTCTTTCTTTGGGAGTGAAGGCACTTGTCAGCTTCGATGCCCTTGAAAAGGACAACACGATTTATACGATTGAGCCGCTGGGCTTTTTGCGCTGGTATGTCACTTCTCCTACAGGAGAGCCGAGCGCAGGTCTTTTCGTGGAAGGTCAGGGCGGTGCGGAAGTGGTTCTTGTGAATGATGAAATAAAAACCGCCGTAAGCTCTGGTTTGTCTCTCGGATTCAGAATCACGGCAGGGAATTTCTATTTCGAGCCAGCTCTTCGTGGAGGATATCCATATCTTTTCGGGGCAGGTCTTGGAGCAGGATTCAGGTTTTAGGAGATAATTATGAGGAAGATTTTTACTTTTTCAATTTTCATTTTTCAGATTTTAACTTTCACTTTGCTCACTTCCTGTGAGAATCCGCTTTTTATCGGCGTGACGGAATTATACGAAGTGAAATTTTCGACGAACGGCGGAAGCCTTGTTGAAAGTGTACGTACGAATTGCGTGAAAGAATTCCCATATTCTCAAAAATCTGACTGTACGCTTGTTGGTTGGTACTCTTCATCGTCTTTTTCGGGAAATGCGCTTTCCTTTCCGCTTGATATAAACGAAAACACCACTCTTTATGCAAAATGGCAGCAGAATTACACAGTGACATTTGAAACAAACGGCGGAACAAATCTTGATTCCTACAAAACTGGCGTGATTGAAAACGCTCCTGAAACAACGCGGGCGAATTATCTTTTTGCGGGCTGGTTTTCAAACGCTGATTTCTCAGGAGATGCAGTATCTTTCCCTTACACAGTGACAAAACCGACAAGTCTTTACGCAAAATGGTTTCCTACATATCAGGTGACCTTTGAATCTAACGGCGGAAGTGAAATTTCTTCGTTTAGAGCGGGTGTAATTGAAAGCGCTCCTGAAACAAAGAGGGAAGGCTACACTTTTGTCGCATGGTACAAGGACAGCTCACTGACGGAGGCAGTTGAATTTCCTTATACGCTCACTGCCGACACGACTTTCTGGGCAAAGTGGCAGCAGGTTTTCACAGTGAATTTTGAAAGCAACGGTGGAACGAGCGTCGCAAGCCTTTCATCGGGCTATATCGAGTCTTCTCCAGTCACCACAAAAAACGACGCAAGCCTTGAAGGCTGGTACACCTCATCGGATTTCTCAGAAGGAAGCAAAGTCGTTTTCACTTACACTGTCACAGGCGACACCACTCTTTACGCAAAATGGCAGGCGGTACAATGCACGGTAACTTATTACGCAAACGGAGCCACAGGCGGAACGGTTCCTGAGAGCGTGACCGTGGATAAGGGAAGCTGCTACACGGTGAAAGGAAACACGGGCAATCTCGAAAAAACAGGCTATGCCTTCACTAAATGGAACACAAGGGCAGACGGCAACGGACAGGGCTACAGTGCAGGAAGCACGATTACCGTGACGGGCGATGTGGCACTGTATGCCCAGTGGGGCAAGGATTACGGGGCGATGGTTACAGTGAGTGGTGGCTCTTTTTACTTTGGTGACCCGAATACAACGAGTGAGCGACCAAAAATTACTCTGTCAAGTTTCCAAATCGCGCAATACGAAGTGACTTACGAGTTATGGCTTGAAGTTGCGACATGGGCTAAAGAAAACGGCTACAACCTCACCGCCGCAAAAAAAGGATATGCTGCAAATGACCAGTTCAAGAGTTTTGTCCCTGCAACGAAAATCAGCTGGAATATGGCATGTGTCTGGCTCAACGCTTACAGCGCATACAAGGGATATGAGCCGGTTTACTATCGCGGAAGCTCAATCTGGAAAGACGACACAAGCACAAGCGGCACATTCAGCTGGAATAAAAACAAAAATGGCTACCGTCTTCCAACAGAATGTGAATGGGAAATCGCCGCTGGTGGCGGAAACGCAGAAACGCACGATAACTACACCTACAGCGGAAGCAACACGATTGGTGATGTGGCGTGGTATTCTGGCAACAGTGGAAAAGAAGCACACCCTGTGGGAACGAAGAAAGCGAATACGCTGGGAATTTACGATATGAGCGGAAATGTGGCGGAATGGTGCTATGATTATTATGCAGATTTTGGAACTGGTGAACTGACTAATCCTGTACATGAAAGTGGAAATTATAGGTGTATAAGGGGAGGTAGTCTTTTAAAATACGATACAAATTGTAAATATTATCCAAGAGGTTATGCTGGTAATATTACAGATGGGGTATATAATTCACATTTATCAACTGTGACTACATATGCTCATAAAGAATTTTCACTTCGTCCTGTACGAAATGCGGAGTAAGGGGGAATAATGAAAATCTTTCACTATACTTCGATCGAGACTCTTGCATTGATTTTAAAAAATAGAACACTTCGTTTCAATAATGTTGCAAATGTGAATGATCCAGATGAAGCAATGACTGATGATTTTGGTTCTTTGCAACCTTATTGTTTTACTAGTTGTTGGACATCGAGACAAGAAGAGTCAATTCCACTTTGGAAAATCTATGGAAATAATGGGCATGGTGTGAGAATAGAATCTGATACAAGCTTTATACATTTCCGTAATGATAGTGTCTCAGAGCGAGAAATGTATTTTGTTGTCAAAAATGTACAGAAAAATAATCTAGATTCATGCTTTATAAATTTGTGGCAGAGTGGCGATTCTTTCAATCATTATTTTAGAACACATTATTCTGATGTTAATAGAATTTTTGAAAAAAATCTGTCAACCAACTCTATAACGCAATTTGAATATGATATTGAGTCTGCATTTAATACAAAGAAAACTTGTTGGGCTTTTGAAGAAGAGATTCGGTTTATTCTTCTTGGATGTAATTCATCAATTGAAAAATGTGATAATTGGCAGATTGTTTTTAACAGAATCATGTCAAAAAGTAAGAGCAAGAGGAATTTCCATGATTCTTATGTTGATTTGATTCTTGAACAAGATTTCTTTGACAATTTAAAAATTACTTGTAGCCCCAAAATCGATGATGCAGAGAAAATTATTATTCAGGCATTGATCGAGAAATTTGATGAAAACAAAAAGATTAAAATTATAGAAAGTAAAATTAAT
Organism: Treponema sp.; assembly: GCA_017468745.1. Taxonomy (GTDB): domain Bacteria; phylum Spirochaetota; class Spirochaetia; order Treponematales; family Treponemataceae; genus Treponema_D. Next base: position 6,509 of record JAFUHS010000206.1, read on the forward strand.
ATGAAATAAAATCATTGGAGGTATACTTATGAAAAAAGAAGGAATCGTAGCGGGAAGCCCATTTATCACTTATCAGCGGAAGGGATGCCAAATCCATACTGACAGTTTTGACACTTATGATGAAGCCTGCCAATATGCAAAATCTACTGGATTGGTCGCGAAGAACTGTTCGAAATGCCTTGACGGGCAAATGCTGTAAAAGTAACACAATCACTTTTCATATCAACAAATGCCCGCCCCGCCGTGCAGCAGTGGCGGAGCCAGTCGCATAGCGACCGCGCGTTAGCAAGCTGCGAAAGGGCGGCAGCCGGTAAATTTGGCGCAATCAAAATAAATTCACAAAAATAACAAAAGAATGATAGAAAATTTTCTCTGGTCGTGTTAAAATAATCTTATATTTCTTGCATAGGAGAAAACTAATGGCTGAAGAAAACAAAGAACTTTCAGAACCACAGAAGGAAATCAACGAGCTTGTTGCAAAAGCTCAGAAAGCGTTGGAGGCATATGC
>JAFUHS010000207.1 GCA_017468745.1 Treponema sp.
AATCCTCTTCCCCGGCCTTCCCCAGAGCAAGGGCTATGAAATCAGCAAAAAACAGGCAAAAGGCTTTGGCAGCATGATTTCTTTCTATGTGGATTCCGTAGAAACCGTGGAGCGGGTCTTAAAAAGCGTAAAAGTCATTCAGTTTGCCGAAAGTCTTGGCGGAGTGGACACCCTGATTACCTATCCCGCCACCCAAACCCATGTGGATGTGCCCGAAGAAGAGCGAAATGCCAGGGGAATCACGAATACATTGCTTCGCCTGAGCGTGGGTATTGAAAACCCAGAAGATTTGATTCAGGATTTAGAGCAGGCAATAGGATAAGGGGAAAAGCCTTTCCCCTGTGCCGCACTTCGTTGCGTCACACCCCATTCTACGGGGGCCGGTTCAGGCACAGCCTTCACCGAGACTCGCTCAAAACCTGTCTCACAGCTTTTGCCCCTTACGGGTCGCTCCCTACCCCCGTAACGCCCCCATACAGGAGACTGATATGACTTATGACTTTAACAAAATCACCGACCGCAAAAACACAAATGCCATAAAATATGACCTTGCCGTAGCGCGGGGAAAACCAGCCGATGTGCTTTCACTTTGGGTCGCCGACATGGACTTTCCAACCGCTCCGGCGATTCTTGAAGCCCTGCACGAAAAAATCAATCACGGAATTTTCGGCTATTCCGTCCCCGACCAGCGTTTTTACGATGCCGTGGCAAAATGGATGAAAGAAGAGCATGATTTTGACATAGAACGCCGCTGGATTGTCACAACTCCTGGAGTGGTTTTCGCCATTGCCTGCGCCATTAAGGCCTTTACCGGCGAGGGCGAAGCCGTGCTCATCCAAACGCCGGTCTACTATCCCTTCAAAAACATGATTGAGGCCAACAAACGCAAGCTGGTGACATCTTCCCTTTTTGAAAAAGACGGAAAGTGGCAGATTGATTTTGCCGACTTCGAGCAGAAAATCATCGACAATCAGGTAAAACTTTTCATTCTCTGCAGCCCCCACAATCCTGTAGGCAGGGTCTGGACGCGCGAGGAGCTTACAAAGATTTCTGAAATCTGCCTGCATCACAATGTCATCGTCTTTTCGGATGAAATTCACAATGATTTCATAATTCCGCCCCACAAGCACACGGTTTATTCGACTATTTCAAAAGAAGCGGCATGGAACAGCGTGGTCTCAACCTCTGCCAGCAAGACTTTCAATCTGGCAGGCCTGCAATTCTCCACGAATTTTATCCAAAATCCCGCGCTGAAGAAAAAATTCCACGATGAGAGGGACAAAACCGGCTACGATGAGCCAAGCTTAATGGGCTTTGTCGCCGCCCAGGCCGCCTACGAAAATGGAAAAGAATGGCTGACCGCCCTCAAAACTCATCTGGCAGAAAATCTTGCCTTCTTGCGCAATTTTCTCAAAGAAAGGCTCCCCCGCGTGCGCTTGATTGAGCCTGAGGGCACGTATTTAATCTGGCTTGATTTTTCGGCATACGGCTACAGCGACGCTGAGCTTGACGACATCATCGTGAATAAGGCGAAAGTCTGGCTTGACCGAGGGACAATGTTTGGAAGCGAGGGCGAAAATTATCAGAGGATTAATATCGCCACTCCGCGACCGATTCTAAAAGAGGCCTTGGAGCGGCTGGAAAAAGTTTTCGGATAAAGCCACAAATCACTACATGAAGTAGGTTTTAATTGGTGGGAAGCCGTTGAACTCTACGCTGGCGTAAGTGCTGGTGTAGGCACCCGTCGTGAGCCAGTAGAGTTTGTCGCCTGCTTTCAGGGAGAGCGGGAGCTTGTATTTGACATCCTCATACATGATGTCCGCGCTGTCACAGGTCGGACCGGCCAGAATGACTTCTCCTTCTTTTACTCCGGGAGCGTCTTTTGAAGAGATTACCGGATATTTTACGGCTTCGTCCAGAGTCTCGATAAGGCCGTTGAATTTTCCTGAATCCTGATAAACCCATCGCTGCAGGGCAGTGTTGTTCTTGCGGCTCACTAAGATTACTTCGCTGGTAAGGATTCCACAGTCACCCACGAGGGAACGACCCGGCTCTAAGATAACCATAGGGATTTCATCGCCGAAGTCATCATGCAGGTAGCGGGTTATTTCTGAGGCATAGGTCTCAAGCTCGTTGGCAGGCTGGATGTAGTGAGCGGGGAAACCGCCGCCCATGTTAATCATTGAAAGGCGGATGCCTTCTTCTTCTTCAAGAGATGAGAATAAATAGTAGACTTTTGCGATTGCGTCATTCCATGCACCGATGTCCCGCTGCTGGCTTCCAGGGTGGAAAGAAACACCGTAGGGGGTAAGCCCTAAATCCCGTGCCATGACCAATAAATCATAAGCCATGTCAGGGTGACAGCCGAATTTGCGGGAAAGAGGCCAGTCAGCGCTCTGAGTGTTTTCCATTAAGAGACGCACATAAATGCGGCTTCCGGGAGCGTTCTCAGCGATAGCCTTAAGGTCATCCTTTGAGTCAGTGGCGAACATCCGAACGCCCTTTTCGTAGAAATATTTGATGTCCCGGGCTTTTTTGATTGTGTTTCCGTAAGAAAGACGGTCGCCGACCACCCCAAGAGCCATGATTTTATCAAGCTCATAGCGGGAAGCGACATCGAAATTTGAGCCAAGCTCGGCAAGCATTTTTAAGACAGGTTCACCCGGATTTGATTTGATTGCGTAATAAATGTGAGCGTAGGGGAACGAATCACGCAGTTTGATGAAATTGTACTTAATCTGTTTGAGATTAATCACAACATTCGGAGTCTCCAAATCCTTTGAAAACTCAAGAAATCGATTCCATTCTGAATCAGAAATGTAGTCCTCACGATTAAACATGAAATACCACCTAGAACTGTGATTCCGCAAGTCGAAAAGCCTTGCCAGCAGTAAAAATAATATTGATGTAAAAAAGAATATAAAGTAAAACAAGGGTATGGTCTATACTTTTTCGAGAATTTTTTCACTTTCATATAGATTTTTTTATTTCTAGGCAGCCCTTCTTTTTCCGTTCAAATTGGGGAAACAGACTCATTTCCCTAATCAAGCATTTTTTTCATCAGTAAATCTGTCTGGCATAATCAAATTCCTATTTTCTGTTGATAAAATACAATCCAACAAGGCAGATTGCAACTCCTAAAATTTTGCTCCAGCTGATTGCTTCATGATAGCCTATACGACCGACAAAAACCAAAATGACGGCAAGCAGGGCGTTGGAAAGAGTAGCCAGAGTACTGACCTTCCAGCCAGCTTTGTAAGCGAAAATGAAACCTATTTCAAGACCTGTAATCACAATGCCAAGGACGACCGTTGCCACAGCATAAGTGACTGTCATGCTGGCATAGGTGTTCATCTGCACGGGTATCCCCTTCGCGCAAATCTGATAAAGTGTGTTAGAGAAAACAATGATTAAAAGCGGCCAGATGTAATTGAACATGGGCATCTCCTAAAAAAAATCGCCCATCTTCATGCCAATACATTGGCAGACCTACTGATGTGGCTGAATGCTACAGGACAAGTAACTTCCTGTACATTCCTACCCGGTGGCAGACAGAAGTATTTTAGCAGAAAGAGAAAATCTTGTCATTTTGTTATAGTACACTTTCTATTCTCACCTGCTGTCCAATCAAGGGAAAGCCGGTCTTATCCCGCTTTCTTTCGGGTGATTATCCCCGCGATGGAAAAGCAATTGTCGCCCATCTTTTCGATTTTACGCACTATATCGATGTACAAAAGCTCGGCTTTTACATTCTTCCCTTGCTCAAGTCGGTGGCGGGCCAGGCGTTTCAGTTCTGTCCGTTCTGAATCAATCATTTCTTCAAGGCTGTTGGCAAAATCATGCTGGCTGGTCGTCAATTCGTCCCCGATGTGGCGGTAAACAAAGTACAAAAGCTGACGGACAAGCTCAATATATGGAAGAAGTCGCTCTTTATCTTCCTTAGGAACAGAAAGATTCTTTTCTTCTGCTCTCTTGATGTAAACCGCAAGGGAAAGGCATTCGTCAGAAAGATTTTCCAGTTCCTCTACAATCGAAATAAGCGTCTGCATTTGGGAGAAAAGCTCTTCCGTAACTTCAAGGCTGTGGCAGCGCACCAAAAATGCGGTCAGCTGCTCTTTCATCTCGTCAAGGTAAGCCTCCCTCTTTTCGATTTTCTCGTATTCTCCTGAAAGAAAAGCCTTTTTGTCGGAAAAGCCCCGCTGAATGCTGTCGAACATTTCCACTGTGTAGTCGGC
>JAFUHS010000208.1 GCA_017468745.1 Treponema sp.
ACGGATTATGCAATGGTCTTTCAGGATGTAGTTCTTTTTGACGACACGGTGATGGAAAATATCCGGCTTGGAAAGCACGGCGCCAGCGATGAAGAAGTCATTCAGGCGGCAAAGGCTGCCAATTGCGACGATTTTGTCTCAAAACTTCCCGACGGCTACGGCACAAAAATCGGCGAGAACGGAGCGAAGCTTTCAGGCGGCGAGAGACAGCGAATTTCCATTGCCCGCGCCCTTCTTAAAAATGCGCCCATCGTGCTCTTGGACGAAGACACCGCCTCCCTTGATGTGGAAAACGAAAGCGAGGTTCAGGGCGCGCTCTCAAGGCTTTTGCAGGGAAAAACCGTCCTTGTGATTGCCCACCGCCTGCGCACTGTGGAAGCGGCGGACAAAATCATTGTCTTGAAAGACGGCAAGGTGGCCGAGGAAGGCTCGCCAAGTGCCTTGCGGAACAAAAAGGATTCCCTTTTTGCCCAAATGCTCCGCCTCCAGACAGAAGAAGCGGCCTGGAGCGTGTAACAAAATGTAAGAAAATAAAAGGAAGAAAAAAATGACAGACAAAATCAAAATCGAAAAGAACACGGTGGCGGAAACTCTGGTAATGCCACTTTACGGACGGGCGGACTGCTCAAAAAAATATCCCGCGGTTTTCAAGGACAGGGAGGCGGAGAGAATAATCGATTCAATCGACTACGATTTTTCCCGGCTCTCCTACACATCTTTCGTGATTCTTTCATGGGCGGTGAGAAAACATTTTCTTCTTGGCTGTGCCCGCGCTTACTTAAAGGAACACCCCCGCGCCACAATCGTGAACCTCGGCTGCGGCGCCGACACCTGCTACGAGGAACTCGACAACGGCCTCTGCCGCTTCATCAACCTTGACCTGCCAGAAGTGATTGCCGCCCGCGAGCAGTTTACCAAATGCCATGAGCGGGAAAAAAATGTGGCGGCCTCGGCCTTCGACCTTTCTTGGCTTTCTCAGATTGAAACGAAAGCTGAGAACGGGCTTTTTGTCATGAGCGGCGGAGTACTCTTTTATTTTGAGGCGGAAAAAATCCGCTCCCTTTTTACGGCTCTTGCTGAAAAATTCCCCAATGGAGGAATCGGCTTTGACGCGGTGAATTCCAGCGGCCTCAAAAAATCCAACAAGGTCGTGGAAAAATCAGGCAACAAGGGAGCACGCCTTGCATTTGCCCTTGACGACGCGAAAAAGGAGCTTTCTTCCTGGTCTCCTCATTTTGATGTAAAAGTCGTCCGCTCCCTCGACAAGTCAATCAAAAAAGAAAAATCCATTCCATTCGGCACCCGCTTTGCGGTGAACATGGGCATGAAAATGGGCTTCATGCAGTTCGTGGAAATTCGCTTCAGATAAGAGGAATAAAATATCAGGAATCTTTTAACATCACGATAAAAATTTCCCTTTATAAAAATCAAATTTCACATTATAATAGAAGTGATTTTAAAAAGGAGATTTTTATATGATGATTCCTGTTTTGATTGTCGTTCTTTTTGTAGTCTTCGTGATGATTGTGGCCAATGTCCGCGTTGTTCCGCAATCACGGGCATGTATCATCGAACGCCTGGGAGCCTATTGCACTACCTGGCAGGTGGGCTTTCATGTTAAGCTGCCTTTTATCGACAGAATCGCAAATACCATGTCACTTAAAGAAAAGGTCATGGACTTTCCGCCACAGCCTGTAATCACAAAAGACAATGTTACGATTCAGATTGACACTGTAGTTTACTGTCAGGTCACAGATCCAAAACTTTACACTTACGGAGTTGAAAATCCCAATTTCGCGCTGGAGAACCTTACATCTACTACAATCCGAAACATCATCGGCGAGCTGGAGCTGGACGAAACCCTCACCAGCCGCGATGTAATCAATACGAAAATGCGAAGCATCCTTGACGAGGCGACGGATCCTTGGGGAATCAAGGTCACCAGAGTTGAGGTCAAGAATATTGACCCGCCAAAGGCGATTCAGGAAGCAATGGAAAAGCAGATGCGGGCAGAACGGGAGCGCCGTGAGCAGATTCTTATTGCCGAAGGCCACAAGCAGAGCGCAATCCTTGAGGCCGAGGGTAAAAAGCAGGCTATGATTCTTGAAGCCGAGGCTCAAAAAGAAGCCGCCGTCCAAAAGGCAAAGGGTGAGGCTGAGGCTATCCTTGAAGTTCAGAAAGCGACTGCACAGGGAATTCAGATGATTAAAGAGGCCGGGGCAGACGAATCAGTCATTAAATTAAAGAGCCTTGAGACTTTCGCAAAGGTGAGCGAGGGTGAAGCCACAAAAATCATCATTCCGTCAGACATTCAGAATATGGCGGGATTCCTCACAAGCGCAAAGGAACTGCTGAAATAAATCTAAATCGAAAATTGTAGGAAAGAGTAAATGAAAAACAAAAAATACATGTCACTTCAGAGCGAGCTTTTGGTTGGAACAATCGGTTCAATGCTGATTGTCGCGATTTTTTTGAGCGTATCATACATTTTTGTCCTAAAGAACATTCTTAATAAATCAACCGTCAATTCCGTCAATCAGACAATGGAGACTCTGGACAAAGAGATTTCAGGAATTCTTGGCGAATATAACGACATGGTCTTGAATCTCTCAAATGTGATTCCGGCTCTGGACGGTGACCGTGATTTAATGAAAGATGTCATTCAGAATATGGGAAAAGACCTGCCTTCCGAAACCCTTCTTTACTATGCTACGGCAGAGCAGATTTGGGACGGCGGTACTCTTATCTCTCATTCAGGCTGGGAGGCTCCGGGAGATTTTGACATGCAGTCCCGTCTCTGGCACAAAAATGCCGTCTCAAACCGCAATAAAATCTGCTACACTGAGCCATTTAACGATGTCAACACAGGAAAAATCATCGTTACGATAAGCTACAATGTCCTTGACAAAAGCGGCTCCCTTATCGGTGTCTCGGCCTTTGACATTGTTCTTGACGGTCTTTCAGAGGCTGTAAAAAATATCAGCCTTTCAGAAAACAGCAAAATCAACCTTATCACAAGGGACGGTCTTTATCTTACCAACAGAGATTCTTCCGCTATTATGAGCAAGAATTATTTTGACGGGGTTTCATTTAATCAGTATTCAAAATCTTCTTATCTTGACGGAAGCGCAAAGTCTTTCATTGAGGGGGATTCTTTCTATGGCGTGCGCCAGATTGGCGGAACAGACTGGTTTATCGTTGCTGACGGCCCGGTCTCTGACTTTTCCGGCGAATACATGATAATTATCCTTCAGGTTCTCGCAACCCTTGCTCTTCTGGTCATCGTAATGATTGCAGTTGACATTGTTCTCTCAAACCGTGTATCAAAATGCTTTAAAATCATTGCCAGTGGATGTGACGCGATTGCCCACGGTGATTTCTCTAAAAAATATCCGGATTTCTTCACGAAAGAGGCTTCTCTTCTTTCAAAGGGCTTCAATACTTTCTCAGAGCGCCTTCAGGGAATCGTCGAGAGTATGAAACAGTCGAAAGTTTCCCTTGCAAAGGCCGGAGATGCCCTTAACGATGGAACTAGAAATACTCAGGCCGCAATCACACAGGTTCTTTCAAGCATCAACGACATGAGCGGAAACCTTAAAAAGCAGAACGAAAGCGTGGAGCAGACTTCCGGCAGCATGAACGCTGTTCTTGATAATATCCATTCAATGGAGACTCTGGTAAATTCTCAGTCTCAGTCGGTTCACGGAGCTTCTGACGCGGTCGAAGAGATGATTGCGAATATCGGTGAGGTTAACCGCTCCGTAGACAAAATGGCTTCTTCATTCGGTCTTCTCGCAAATGACGCGGAAAACGGAGCGAAGACACAGAGCGAGCTTCAGGAAAAAATCGGCGATATTGAGACCCAGTCTAAACTTTTGAGTGAGGCGAATACGGTTATCGCCAATATCGCAAGCCAGACAAATCTTCTGGCCATGAACGCCGCTATCGAGGCGGCTCATGCGGGCGAGGCAGGAAAGGGCTTTGCGGTCGTTGCTGATGAGATCCGAAAACTTTCTGAGACTTCTACCACCCAGTCAAAGACAATCGGCGACCAGTTGGGCAGAATCCAGAGCACAATCGGCACTGTAGTTGAGGCAACCCAGCGGGGCGTTCAGGGATACGCTCACCTTGCATCTGAAATCCAGGAAACGGACATGCTGGTTCAGCAGATAAAGGCTGCCATGACAGAGCAGCAGGAAGGCTCGGCTCAGATTACTGACGCTCTCCGTACTTTAAATGACAGCTCACTGCAGGTTCAGAAGGCTTCCCAGTCTATGGCGGCGGCAGGTCGTTCTATCATGGAGCAGGTCGGTTCCCTTCAGAACGAAACGAGCGCGATGAAAAACGGCATGAACGAGATGACTTCAAGCGCGGAGCAAATCAGCGAGACAGGCTCTGCTTTGAGCGAAATTTCTTCTATAATGGAGCAGTCTATTACAGAAATCGGTCGTCAGGTCGATCAGTTCGAGTCATAAAGGAAAAATTATGAAAAAGTTGTTTGCGATGGCAGGCTTTCTCCTGATTTCATCTTTGGGATTTTCAATCGATGTCAATAAAGATGAACTCCAGTCTGCCTGACAAGATGCAGTTCAGTTTGAGAACTACGGCGGTCCTCATGCCGTTATCGAGAGTGCGGACGCGATTACAGGAATCGGCATTTCCCTAGGCAGCGAAGTCGCCCGAGACCTTGAAAATCCCCTCTCTGTGCAGCCTCAGGCAAAATATTCACTTTATCATCTCGTCGGCTCGCCAGAAGAACAGGGGCTTGATGCTGACATTCTCTTTCTGAACGCAAACGCCATGGTTGACCATATCATCAATTTGCGGCGAATCATCACGGGCTATCTCATGTCGGCTTACGCTTATCCTGAGGAAGATGCCCGGACACTTTCTGTCTTCGTTACGGTCTACAATGCGGTTTATCGCGGCCAGCTTTCAAATTTCTCCTCAAAATACAAGAATGCGGTTCTCACTTATCTTACCGAAGATTCCGTGGGGCTGAGTACCAACTGGGAAGAATGGGCCGGCAAGACTCAGATTGTAATTCCTCTTGGGGCACTTGCTCAGGGAGAGGCTTCAATCGACACTTCTGTTATCAGTGATGACAAGGTTATTGAGGCCCTGCGCGCTGATGAAGATAAAAATGTTGAGGTTCGTGAAAAACTCACTGATATAAAAGAAAAAGAAGCCGGGGAGGCCAGCGAAAAGGCAAAGACGGCTCAAAAAGAAGCTGCCCAGGGAAAAAAGGAAGGCAAGGCTGAGCAGGCTGCCGAAAGCGCAAAAAAGGCGGCTGAGCAGCAGAAAATCGCCGACCGCAAGACGGATGAGGTAAAAACCGAGAGACAGACAATCGCAAAAGATAAAGAAGAAATAAAAAAGACTGAGACGGCTCAGAGTGCGGAAGTGGTTGAAAAATATCTTACCAGTCTCTTTGTCGTTGATGAAAAGAATAAATTGTACTCGCTTATGACGGTCAATCCGAAAAACGGTCAGGTCGTGCGAAAGTCTGAGCTGAAACAAATCCGGGAAAAGAGTATTTATCCGGTTACAGATGTGACCGTTCAGCGGGAGAGCGGGGAATCTGTCTCATTTGCAGAATTGTTCCTTGCAGTGTGCGGTGTGAAAGACAAACGCTCGGCGATAAAGCTTTGTCTTGTGGATGCCGGGGACTTGCAGATTCAGAAGCAGAGTGAGGAGACTCTTTCGGAAAATTCTCCGCTGATTAAGCAGGGCGATGAATTTTATGTGATTATCGCAGAAGGAAAGAATTATTATCTTGCCGCATATGACAAGAATTTGACGCTTAAAAAGAAGAGTACCCTTGCAATCAATGGCTCAAGTCCTCTTAATATTTATGACGATGGCGTACTTGTAACGGACTCAAAGGGAAATCCTCTTCTGCTTCAGCACTCAAATTTTGATTCTGTTTGGAATGCAAGTGCTGCCGGAAGCGGGAATACGCGGACTGTAGACGCAAAATAGCTTACATTGCAAGGAGTTTGTCCCGCTGGGCTTTGACTTCGGCGGCAAGCTCTGTGTAATCCATGGCGGTTCTGGCACGGAGCAATTCTGTCATTTTGTTGATTGGCTTGTAGAGAGGTGTTAGGGCTAGATTTCCGACAACGCCTTTAAGTGCATGACACGCTTCAAAGGCAGACTCTAAATCTTTTGCGGCGAGAATCTCGTCCAGTTTATCAAATCGCTCGTCTTTTAATCCTAGATTTACCATTTTGATGTAAAAATCTTCTTTGTTGAGGCAGCGAGCCAGTCCTTCTTCAACATTTGCACCGTATGTTTTCAGAGAATCAATCGTAATCATGAGGGACTCCTTATTATATTAAATATAAAACTTCGTATTAACGAGCTTGCTCTTCTTTTTCTTTAAGTTCTTTTCGGACTTCGATGTCTTTTTCGATGAGCGCGTTAAATTCTTCGGGGGGGAGAGGCTTTGAGAAATAGTACCCCTGAATGACATCGCATTTTGCCATTTTTAAAAGCTACAGTTGTTCCTTTGTTTCGACCCCCTCTGCGATGACGGGAACTTTTAGGAAATCCGCAATCTCAAGAATCAGCTCTACCATGCGCATCTCTTTGTTTCCGTGGGCGATATTGTTGATAAAGCCTTTGTCGAGTTTGAGAGCGTCAATTGGAAGGGTGGTGAGCATGTTGAGGGAAGAGTAACCTGAGCCAAAATCATCCATTTCGATGCGGAATCCTTTGTTGCGCAGATTATTTACGATATCGATTATCTGCTGGGAATTGTCCGTGTAGGCAGATTCCGTGATTTCAAGAAGATAATCGTGGGAAGAAATTTCGTTCTCTTCAATGATTTTACAGATATAGTCGGTCATGTCAGGGTCTGAGATGTCAATACGGCTTACATTTACTGAAACCGGTTTGGTCAGTCCGTATTTGTCCCGCCATTTTTTTATTTGCTCTGCGGCTTCTTTCCAGACATAGCGGTCGAGTTTTTGAACCAGACCGTTTTCTTCAAAAAGAGGAATGAACAAATCGGGGCGGATAAAACCAAGTTCCGGATGAATCCAGCGGATAAGAGCCTCAGAGCTTGCTAGCAGGGGCCTGTCACCAGTGATGTTATATTTGGGCTGAAAGTAGACCTTGAATTGCTTTTCACGGATTGCTGTATCAAAATCTTTGAGAAGGCGGGCTGCAAACATTTCTTTTTGATGCATTTCCTCGTCATAAAATGCGACAGCCGTTCCGTGCTTGTTTCTTAAACCGTTGCAGGCTTGCAGAGCCCGGTCAAAGCGGGTCTCGAATGGAATTTCATGCTCTTTGTCGAAATATACGCCCATTCGGATTCGTATTTCCTGAGTTTTTAGGATGCAAATAAGCTTTGCCGTGATTTTTTCGATGAGGCTTGTGTATTCGTCACGATGTTTTGCGTAAAGATAAAAAGTATCCGCATCGTGGCGGCAGGCGATTCCGAAAATCTCATTGCAGACTTCCCTGATTCCTTCGGCGATTTTGCGAAGGACTGTGTCACCTGTTTCACGGCCATGAAGTTCGTTTAAGAGATGAAAGCGGCTGAAATCAAGGACGATGGAATCCATTTCGTGACTTGGATGCCGCTTGTCGTACTGCTGACCGTACTCAAAGAAAAATTTCGGTGAATAAAGATTTGTGAGCGAATCATTTTCAGTGGCCTGAATTATTTTTTTGTCTTCAAAAAGCTGGATTGAATGCTGGACTCTCGCAAGAATGACTTCGGGAAGGTCGTAGGGTTTTGAGAGAAAGTCTGCGGCTCCCAAATCAAGGCTTTTGACTTCGGCGGATTTTTCGCTCGTAAGCACGATAATGGGAATTTTTTTGAGTTTTGCATCGTTGTTGATTTCGCTCAAGACTTCGTAGCCGTTCATTTCGGGCATAAAAATGTCTAAAAGGACGAGGGAAAGATTGTCTGCATTTTTTTTGATTTGGTCTAAGGCTTCCTTTCCGTCGTTTGCATACAGTACATTGTATTTTTGTTCTATAATTGCGCCAAGAAGCGCGCGGTTTACATCCTCATCATCAACGACCAGAACGGTTCGCTTGAAGTCAGTATCTCGTCGAATCATATTTTATAAATTCCTTATAACAAGATATTATATACCATTTTTCTTAAAATGCACGAAAAACTTTAAAAACTCTGAAATTTAAAAAGATTGTGAATAGAGAAATCATGTGTTAATATAGTGTAAACAGCGGTTTAAAGAAGTGCTGGTTAATTCTTGATTGAATTAATCAGTGTTTTCTTAATTATTTTCTGTCGGTTGGTGCTCCTTTATGAAAAAGATAATGATTGTTGATGACGAAAAAATTTCTTTAATGATGACGAATCATATTCTTTCTTCAGCTTATGCGACGGTTTGTGTAAGTTCTGGGCAGGATGCAATCCGACTTTTTAAAAAAGAAAAGCCTGATATGGTGCTTTCCGACTTAAGAATGCCGGGTATGTCAGGCTACGAGCTGCAGCAGACACTCCAAAAAGAATATAACGAGCGGATTCCTTTCATGTTTATGACCGCCGATACCAACGAAGAGACGGAGAGCAAGGGCTTTGAAAACGGTGCCATGGATTTTATTCACAAACCCTTCCGTGCCGACATCCTGCTCAAACGGGTGGGGAATATTCTGCAAACTGTCGAGAAAATACAGGGCTTAAAACAGGCCGCTGTCATGGATCCTATGACGGGTCTTTTGAACAAGTCTTCTTCTGAGGGGGAAATCGCCGATTTATGCCGTAATTCTCAGGGCGTTCTCATGATGATTGATTTGGACAGCTTTAAGCTCGTAAACGACATGTACGGTCACAATATGGGGGATAAAATTCTCATTCGATTTGCAGAGATTTTAAAAGCTGTCGTTCGCCCCATTGATGTGGTCGGGAGACTTGGCGGAGACGAATTCATCGCTTTCTGCCAGAATGTAAAAGAAGATGTCGTCATCGAAAAAAAATCCCGCTTTATAAACAAATACATCATTGATGCGGCTAAGGAATTCATGGGCGAGGATATGTCGATTCCTTTGGGGGCATCGATTGGCTGTGTTTTTGTTCCCGATGAAGGCACGGATTTTGCAGCTTTGCACAAAAAAGCGGACAAAGCTCTATACATGGTAAAACAGAAGGGTAAGCATGGCTACATGTTCTACACCGATTTGTCCGAAGACAACCAAAAGGAAGAGGCTCAGACCACGAATTTAAGCGCGGCAGTAAAGATTTTGAGCGAGCGGAATAAGGGCAGGGGAGCTATGCAACTTCCTTTTGAGCAGTTCCGAACAATTTATCAGTTTCTGTCCCGTCTCAACGCAAATTATCAGAATGAAATAAGCCTGCTTTTATTTTCAATCAAAGAGAAAGAGCATGCCGCGATTCCCATCGAGGATGCCGTTGACGAATTTCTGGGAGTTTTAGTCTCTTCGCTCAGGCAAAGTGATTTGGTCACCCAAAATGGAAAAAATCAGTGCATGGTAATCCTTCCAGAAACTTCGCCCCAGAATATAAGTGTCGTTACCCAGCGGTTAATGCAGAACTGGTCTGATGCCAGCTCATCTGCTATGTTTGAGGTCACTTTTGAGAGCGGAATGTTGGAGTAGCGTTAGGGATTGGAAGCCCGAAGTAGCCGCAGGCTATGAGCGTGAGCGAAGGCTGGAAAGCCCGACCTGCGTGAAACGCAGGTAACGCCCGACTAAAATTTCACGCCTGTTTTTCGCAAGACCGTCACTTCTTCTGGCGTAATCGCTTTTGAAAAATAAAATCCCTGGACAATCTCGCATCCGGCTTTTTGCAGCAAATCCAGCTGCTCTTTTGTCTCAACGCCCTCGGCAATGCTCTTAATCTTGAACTTGCGGGCGACCGTGAGCACAACCTGCACGAGATAATATGATTTTTTGTCCCGGGCGATATTTTTGATGAAGCCGATGTCTAGTTTGAGGGCATCAATAGGAAGAGTCGCCAGCAAATTAAGGCTGGAATAACCTGAGCCAAAATCGTCCATTTCGATTTTAAAGCCCGCCGCCCGCAGCTTTTTGACGCTGTCCGTGATTACTGAGCTTTCTTCGATATAGGCTGACTCCGTGATTTCAAGTAAAAATTGCTCCGGCGGAATGCCGTTTTCTTTGGTGATAAAAAGAAGATAATCCGTGATTTTTGGGTCATGTAAATCCACTCGGCTCACATTGACAGAAACCGGAACAATGGTGCCTGATTCCTCCTTCCATTTGCGCATTTGCTCTGCGGCTTCCTTCCAGACATAGCGGTCAAGCTTTTGGATGAGACCGTTTTTTTCAAATTGAGGAATGAAGGAGTCCGGTTTCATCATGCCGAATTCAGGGTGATTCCAGCTGACCAGTGCTTCAAGGCTGCTTAAAACCGGGAATTTGCCCTGAATGTTATATTTCGGCTGATAGAGAACTTTAAATTGCTTTTTTTCGACGGCTTCGGCAAAATCCCCCAGAATGCGGGCTTTTTGGAATTCCTGAGCGCGCATTTTGTCATCGTAAATCGCAAAAGCCGAACCGAAATGCTCTCGCAGGGAATTACAGGCGTAGAGGGCACAGTCAAATCTCTGTTCGAGAGAGTTCGCACGGTATCTTCCCTGACAAATTCCCATGCGGACATGAATTTCGGTCTCTTTGAGTAATTCCGAAAGGTGAAATTTTATTCGCTCTAAGGGCTTGTCGTAATTCCAGTGATGGGCCATGTAAAGATAAAAACCATCGGCATTGTAGCGGCAGCCGATTCCGCCAGCTTCGTTTGCAAGCTGAATGATGTCAGATGCGATTGTCTGCAAGACCGTGTTTCCGAAAGTGCGTCCGTAAAGCTCGTTTAGCATGTGAAAGCCCGTAAGGTTTATGACAATCGCGTCCATTAGCATGTCGGGATTCCGTTTTATGAGTTGGCGGGCGTACTCAAAGAAGAATTCTTTTGTGTAAAGGCCTGTTAGAATGTCTTTTTCGGTGGATTGGATGATATGAGAGTCTTCGGCAAGCTCTATGGAGCGGCGCACGCGGGCAATAATGACTTCCGGCATATCGTAAGGCTTTGTGAGAAAGTCTGCGGCTCCCATTTGAAGGCTTTTGACCTCGGCAGATTTTTCGCTGGTTAGTACGATGACGGGAATTTTTGCAAGTTCGGAATCCTTGCGGACAGACTCAAGGACAGAATAACCGTCTATCTGGGGCATGAGTAAATCAAGCAAAACAAGAGAAATACGCTCCCGAAGAGATTGTAACTGTGCAAGCGCTTCCCTTCCGTTTTCTGCCTGTATGATATTGTAGTCTTTTTCGAGAATCGCAGAGAGCATTTCACGGTTGACTGCTTCATCATCAACGACGAGAACTGTGCGGCGGAAATCTGTAGCTTTATCCATAAGATTATTTTAACGCTTTTTAGATTGTTGGGCAAATTCTGTGGGACGGACACCCGTGACTTTTTTGAAGACATTTGAAAAATAGTTGGGGTTCGAGAATCCTAGTCTGGAGGCGATGTCGTTCATTTTCATTTTGCCGCTTTTTATGAGGTTTTTTGCCTGTTCGATTTTAAGCCGCTCATGCAGGATTTGCGTTGAATAGCCCGTAAGCTCCTTTGTGCGTCGGGTGAGATAACTTTTGCTCATGCCGAAATAGTTCGCCATTTTGTCCAGATCGCACATTTCATCGATGTGGTCGAGAAGATAGTCAACGATATTCTCTGCGCTGAGTTTTCCGCCCCTGACGGGAGAGTTTTCATCTGGAGAGAAGGGGACGCTTTCAGCCAGCTTTTCGCGGTCTGGAATAAGTGCGGAATGAGAATTTGTTTTACCTTCTTTTAGATAAATCCGGAATATGTTCTGGCTTAAAAGCTCCTGTAGGTCATCGTAAAGAGCGAGGTTTTCGTTATTCATGAAAATATAAGCGTATCCCAGATATTTTCCTTCATGGCAGAGTATCGTAAGTGTGACTGAGAAAGGCGTGTTCTTTGGAAAAAATCGTTTGGGAAAAAGAGAAGGCTCACGCACTTTGAGGGGGAGCAGCGGAAAAAGCTCATTTTGTGCGTCAGAGTACACCATTTCGATGTTGACGGAATTCAGGTCGTCTGAAAAGGCTGACGAGAGACAGAGTATAATTCCGGGGATTGAAAGAGAGCCGAGTTTGACTCTGAGGGCGTTTTCGAGCTGTTTTGTGTTTTCGGCGGAAGAGAGGGCGAGGGCAAGATTCATCAGGTTGCTTGTCTTTGAGGAATCGACCTGATTTGAAATCATTTCGTAGCGCTCGTTGACTGAATGAAGGGTTCTCAGCATGTGAAAGATATTTTCCATGCGGTGATAAGCTTTATTCTGATTTTGGACTATCGGAAGAACAATCCGCCGGAGACTGGAAATATTTTTTGGCATTGATGCTCTGCTTATGAGTGGATGGAGTGAATTTCGCTCCAGGCTAAGCTCCTTTCTGAACCAAGTAAGAATTTGTATGGGGGGGGGTACATTTGTATTGTATATATCGGAAAGGATAGCCTCTGCGAGGGAAGATTTTTGCTTTTCGCTGGCATTGTTAAAGTGACGGATTATAGAATCTTCAAGGTAGCGCCGAATTTCACTTTCGCTTTTTCTGGAAAAATCTTCTTTTGAATCCAGCTCATCGTTTTGGGCATCTAGAATTTCACTCTCAAAGCAACCGCAGCTCTGGCGTACTACGAGGGAGGTAGGTACCGTGTGAGTCCCTGTGTTTTCAAGCCCCATGATTTTGTCGACTAAGATTTCTACTGCCTCAAAACCGCGCTTAAAGTATGCAAGATCAATGGTCGTAATGGGAGAGGAAGAAGTGAGTCCTGCAAGCTGGTTATTGAAACCTGTCACGGCAATGTCATCTGGTACAGAAATACCGTGTTTTTCAAGTTCTTCTATTATATGGTGGGCAATTATGTCGCTGGAAGTGAGGATTGCCTGAGGGCGGGAAAGAGAATCTGTCATTCCGAACTTGTTTCGGAATCTCTCCACCTGCCGCGCGACATCCTGCTCGTCAAGTGAATCTGCGAGAAAAATCATGTCGTCTGTGACGGGTAGCGCGAAAGATTTCATTTCTTTTTTAAAAGCCTGTAGCCTGAGCTGGTGGGGAAGAGAGAATCTGGAGCCAAAAAAAGCGATTCTCGAAAAGCCGTGGACTTTGACAAGATGTTCGACAAGCAGGTGGATCGAATAATCATTGTCGATTCGGATGGAAGGAATATGTGGAATGTCGAGGTATCCGATGTCTACCATTGGAAGAGGTGAGAGGGAAGAGAAAAGTGACTGAATCTCATGATTTGGCATGTAGCTGGAAAGGGAGGATGCCCAGGTGATAAGGCCGTCAAGAAGGGGAGAGTGCATGAAAGCCGTTTTTGAGAGGTACTGCTTGAAAAAACTCCTGTCAATGAAAAGAGAAGGACGGATGGCACTGGCAAGATTGATAAAATTCAGTCCGTATTCTTCACAGGCCTTCATGATGCCGGCCAGATATTCCTGCCCGATAAAGGAAGTAAAATCCGCAATGGCGGTAAATCCAATGGTGAGAGGAGAAGATCGTTTTTTAAGAAAATTTCGTCGGGCAGTGATTCGGGGATTCATGACAAAGAATTATAGCACATTTATAGAAAAAAAGATTTGTTTTTTAATTGACGGGAAGTTTTTTCAGGTCGGGCAGGCAGTCTGAAATGAACCTTAGACTTTTCTAAGAAATATCGTAAATTCGCAAAATCTTGTATCGAAAATAATCGGATATTTTATGTAAAAGACCATGCTTCTCATTGAAAATAATGTTCAAGGTATAGTCGGGAATTTTTCAATTTGTTATAAAGTTGCAATTTTACGACTATAGAACGAAAAGTTTTTCATAAAAAATGGAGGATTTCTTATGAAGAAAAGTTTGAGGGCAGGCACAAAGCTTCTTGCATTGCTTGCATCTGCATTCTTGTTGTTTAATGTCACCGCTTGTTCAAGTGATGACGATGAT
>JAFUHS010000209.1 GCA_017468745.1 Treponema sp.
CGCTACAGGTCCAAAAAACTTGCAGAGAAGCCTTTCTCGGGCAGAATTTGAAAAAATGACAGATGACCTCTTCGAGCGCACAAAGGAACCTTGCCGAAAAGCACTTTCTGACGCAGGCATCTCAACAAGCGACATCGATGAGGTTCTTCTTGTCGGTGGTTCTTCACGAATGCCAAAAGTTCAGGAAATCGTAAAATCAATCGTCGGAAAAGAGGGTAGCCGTGCCGTTAACCCGGATGAAGCTGTCGCAATCGGTGCTGCAGTTCAGGGCGGCGTTCTTCAGGGCGATGTAAAAGACATCCTTCTTCTCGATGTTACTCCTCTTTCACTTGGTATTGAGACAATGGGTGGTGTCATGACAAAACTCATCGCCCGCAACACGACAATTCCTACAAAGAAGAGCCAGGTCTTCTCAACCGCGGCAGACGGACAGACAGCAGTTTCTATCCATGTCCTGCAGGGTGAGCGCGAAATGGCAAGCCAGAACCGCACTTTGGGCAACTTTGACTTGGTGGGTATCCCTGCCGCTCCTCGTGGTGTTCCACAGATTGAAGTTACATTCGATATCGATGCAAACGGTATCGTTCATGTTTCTGCAAAAGACTTGGGAACAGGAAAAGAGCAGCACATCCAGATTACTTCTTCAAGCGGCTTGAGCGAGGAAGAAATCAACCGAATGGTTAAAGATGCTGAGGCAAACGCTGAGGCAGACAAAAAACAGCGTGAGGCAATCGATGTCAAGAATGAGGCAGACAGCCTTGTTTATCAGACTGAAAAGAGCATGAAAGAACTTGGCGACAAAGTTAAGGATGCCGACAAACAGGCAATCGAAGACGCTTTGGCAGCCCTCAAAAAAGCTCTTGAAGGCAATGACACCGAGGACATCAAGGCTAAGACCGAAGCCCTCAAGAACGCTTCTTACAAAATTGCCGAAGAAATCTACAAGCAGCAGGGCGCTCAGGGAGCACAGCCAGGAGCTGAAGGAGCCGCCGGAGCGGATGCCGCTTCTGCAGGCGGAAACGCTGACAATGCTAATGGCGGAAGCAAGTTCGACAAAGGCAGTGCCGACGATGTAGATTACGAAGTTCACGACTAATCTATGAAGATTTTGGGCAGTTTTCTGAAAGACAGAAAATTGCTCAAAAAATTGACCTGTGGGACGCAGACAAAAAGTAAGGGGGGACCCCGAGAGGGGAGTTACCTTGCTTTTTGTCGTCGCTGGGACCCGCAGGGCAATTTTTTAAACAGTTAATTATTTTAAAACGGAACAAAATCATGGCTGGGAAAAGAGATTATTACGAAGTTTTAGGAATTCAGAAGAACGCAACGGAAGAAGAGATTAAAAAGGCTTACCGAAAGCTTGCCGTCAAATATCATCCTGACAGAAACCCGGGAAACAAAGAGGCGGAGGAAAAGTTTAAGGAAGCAACCGAGGCTTACGAAGTTCTTTCTGATGACCAGAAACGGCCAATCTATGACCAGTATGGTTTTGCCGGCCTTGAC
>JAFUHS010000210.1 GCA_017468745.1 Treponema sp.
GAGGCAAAGGCAAAACTTCCCACCGAATACGGCGAATTCGACATCTACGGCTACATAAACGACATCACGGGCGAGCATCATGTGGCTCTGGTTAAAGGCGACCTTACTGACGGCGAGAACGTGCTTTGCCGTGTCCACTCAGAGTGCCTTACGGGCGATGTCTTTGGCTCACGAAGATGCGACTGCGGACCCCAGCTTCAGGCCGCAATGAAGCGGGTCAACGAGGAGGGCAGGGGAGTAATCCTTTACATGAGGCAGGAAGGCCGGGGAATCGGCTTAATCAACAAGCTCAAGGCCTACAAACTGCAGGAAGAGGGCTTGGACACGGTTGAGGCTAATGTAAAACTTGGCTTTAAGCCTGACCTGCGTGAATACTGGATTGGTGCTCAGATTTTGCGTGACTTGGGCTGTAAATCCCTGCGCCTGCTCACAAACAATCCCGAAAAAATCTACGGACTGGACGGCTTCGGCCTTAAAGTAAGCGAGCGGGTTCCCATCGAAATCCCCGCCCAAAAATACGATGCCTTTTATTTACGCACAAAGCGTGATAGAATGGGACACATATTCAATGAGGAATTAGAAGTTAGAAATTAGGGGAGGGTAATGAAGGAAACTAAGGGCGTTTAAGTAACGCCGACAACGCAGGGCGTTACCGCCTGTTGGCGGTCGGGCTATTCGCGGTTCCGTGCTTCCGCACTTCATTGCTTCACTTTGTTACGCAACTTACGCCGCTACTATCCCTAACGCTTTGCTGAAAATAAATAATCCGCGTTTATCTGTGTATATCCGCGTCAAAACAGGAGAATATCATGAACGAAATCAACTTAATCGAGGGAAAACTGGTCGCCCCAGAGGGCATGAAGGTCGCGATTGTCGCAAGCCGCTTTAACGAAATCATCGTAAATAAGCTTCTTGGCGGTGCGGTGGACGGTCTTGTCCGCCACGGCGTTGAAGAAAAGAACATCACCGCCGTCTGGGTTCCGGGAGCCTTTGAAATCCCTGTAATCTGTGACAAGCTTGCCGCAAGCAAAAAATATGACGCGGTAATCGCCGTGGGAGCTGTAATCCGAGGCTCAACCACACATTATGACTATGTCTGTGCCGAAGTCTCAAAGGGAGTTGCCCAGGCCAGCTTCAAGAACGGCGTTCCAGTCCTCTTCGGCGTGATCACCACCGAAAACATCGAGCAGGCCATCGAGCGCGCTGGCAGCAAGGCCGGCAACAAGGGCTACGACTGTGCTCTGGGCGCAATCGAGATGGCAAATTTAATGAAGCAGATTTAATTAAAATTTTTAAATTTTTTGAAAAAAATGCTTGCTTTTATAGAAATCTGTGGTAACATTAAATTGTAGTGAGGAGCGAGATGAGGACGCACACCCGCTTCACGATAAGGAGGCGTTATGCAATTTCCGACAAAGAGGTCTGACTCCTAGGGAGTCTTGTTACAGATAACACTCCACCTGCGGTTAAGCAGGAAATCATTAATTGCCCTTCATCGATATGAAGACCCGGCAAACTATAAACCGCCATAAGTTGGCGGTTTTCTTTTTTTATGCTAGAATGTCTCCATGCGCATAAAACTTGAGAACTTAAATAAAACTTACATCTCCGTGAATGAGGGCGCTAAAAACGAAGTCCATGCGGTTGACGGCGTTTCTCTGGAAATCCCTGAGAATTCAATTTTCGGTATAATCGGAAAGAGTGGTGCCGGGAAAAGCTCTCTTTTGCGGCTGGTCAGCCTCTTGGAGTCCCCTGATTCTGGAACCGTATACTACGGCGATAAAAGGGTAGACAATCTCTCCAAAAAAGACTTAATCCTGCAGCGGCGAAGGACCGGCATGATTTTCCAGAATTTCAATCTTTTTTCTTCAAGAACAGCGGGTAAAAATATCGCCTATCCGATGGAAATCGCAAAATATCCAAAAGAGAAAATAAAGGCTCGTGTTAAGGAAATGCTCAGCCTTGTAGGGCTTGAGGATAAAATCAATGCGCCTGTCAGCACTTTAAGTGGCGGGCAGAAGCAGCGTGTCGCCATTGCCCGTGCTCTTTCCACGGAGCCGGACATTCTTTTCTGCGACGAGGCGACCAGTGCCCTTGACCCGAACACAACACGGCAAATCCTCTCCCTTATCAAAGAAATCCAGCAGAAGATGAGTCTCACTGTCGTCATGGTTACCCATCAGATGGAAGTCGTCAGGGATGCCTGTGAGAATGTTGCCGTCATTGAGGACGGGCGTGTGGTTGAGAGCGGCAGCGTAAAAGAAATTTTCACTAATCCAAAAAAACAGACCACAAGGGATTTTATCAAGAATATCGCCACCGAGGGGGCAAAACAGGCAAATGACAGGGAAGAAATCAAATGGTCACGGGAAAGCGGCTCTTTTATCCTTTATTTTGTCGGAAATGCTACAGAAAAACCTATTTTGAGCATGATGGCCAAGGAATTTGACATTACTTTCAATATCCTTGCGGCGGGAATCAGCCATGTGCAGGGTGATGAAGTCGGCTACATGGAATTAGACATAATCGGCAAAGACGATGAAATCATCCGGGTCATAGAATGGCTCCGGCAGAACAATGTCCGCGTACAGAAAAAATAGGAGATTTTATGGAACAGATTTTGATTCTTGTGGGAACTTCGACACTGGAAACGCTTTTAATGGTCTTTTTCTCGACTCTTTTTGCCATTCTCATTGGTTTTCCTCTGGGAGTTCTTTTGAATATCACCAATAAATACGGCATCACGCCAAAGCCGCTTTTTAATCTTGTTTTGAGCCGAATCATCGATGTCCTGCGTTCTTTTCCTTTCGTCATTCTGATGATTGTCATGCTTCCGCTTACGCGTCTTATTCTGGGAACGGCAATCGGAACTGCCGCAACGATAATTCCCCTTTCCGTAGCGGCGGCTCCTTTCGTTGCTCGAATCACGGAAAGTGCGTTGAATGAGGTTAATCCTGGAGTAGTGCAGGCTGCCCGTGCAATGGGCTCAAGTAACTGGCAGATTATCTACAAAGTGCTTATTCCCGAGGCCATGCCTTCCGTTGTTTCGGGAATTACCCTTACGGTCATCAATCTGGTCAGTTATTCCGCCATGGCGGGAACTTTGGGCGGTGGCGGATTGGGCGACCTTGCAATCCGCTATGGCTACCAGCGCTTCCGCACGGATGTTATGATTGCTTCTGTGGTCGTCATCATCATCATGGTCGCGCTGATTCAGTTTGCCGGTACCCGTCTTACAAACAGGATGCTTTCTAAACGCTAGTTATGCTCTCTGTCCGCCGGGTGGTTTCTGAACGCAAGCTAAGGAGCGCATCATGACTGGCACCATAAAAGAAAATCTTCCCACCCACATTCAAATTCGCGGGGCAAGGGCTCACAACTTAAAGAATATCGACGTGGACATTCCCCTGCACAAAATCACCGGCATCGCGGGCGTTTCGGGAAGCGGAAAATCTTCTCTTGCGCTGGGCGTTTTGTATGCCGAAGGAAGCCGCCGTTATCTTGAATCTCTTTCCACTTACACCAGAAGGCGAATGACGGAAGCAAGCCGTGCTCAGGTGGACGAAGTGCGCTATGTTCCGGCCTCCCTTGCCCTGCATCAGCGGCCTGGTGTTCCTGGAATAAGAAGCACCTTTGGAACTTCCACGGAACTTTTAAATTCGCTCCGCCTTATGTATTCAAGGCTTGCAAGTCACCGCTGTCCTAACGGACATTATGTTGGGCCAAGTCTTGCGGTTGCCGCCGAGCAGGAACTTGTCTGTCCTGAGTGCGGCGAGCATTTTTACGGACCTGGGGCGGAAGACCTTGCCTTTAATTCTGGAGGAGCCTGCCCTGAATGTGAGGGAACGGGAGTTGTCCGCA
>JAFUHS010000211.1 GCA_017468745.1 Treponema sp.
AAGTTCGCTTACCCGGCGGGTTCAAAAAGTCTGCCGGGAACTTTCTGTCACGCCCTTTGTCTTCTATTTTTCAGCTTTCATGCTCTTCCTTGCAAAAGAATCGGCTCTGGATGACGTTGTGACTGCGACCAATCTAAGCTGCCGTTCTCCCAGAACCATGCGGTCAATCGGTTTGCTTGCAAGAGTGGCTCCCGTCCGCTTCAAACTGCCTGAATCCGGGACAGTTAAAGATTTTTTGCTTTCGGTAAGTCTTTCCGTAAAAAGCGCTCTTCTGCATCAGCAGTTTGATACGGACGAACTTCTTGCCCGTATGGGATTTTCTGATTTGCGGGATTTTTCAAGGACAGTTTTCACTTTTGAGCATGAGCGGATTGCAGACATCCGCCTGAATGAAAAAAAGTGTGAATTTGTACCCGTTCCTTCCCGCCATTCTGCAAGTGATTTGACGCTCTGCTTTTTCCCTTTTAAGAATCAGGGGCTTATTCTTTCGATTTTCAGGGCTGATTTGTTCTCGCACCAGCAGATAAGAAAATTTCTGCGTCATTACGAAAAGATTATCGAATCTTTTTTGCATATTGATGAAAGCATAAAGAGTATTCTCTAAATCTCCTTTTTTTGATACTATTGAAAGTAACAGGAGCACAAAATGAAAGAAATTTCTGAATTGATGGATTTCCGTCCCAGTATTAAAGTTGTTGATGCAACGCTGCGTGACGGTGGCTTGGTTAATGATTTTTTCTTCCCGGAAGGATTTGAAAAGGCACTTTATGAGGCAAACCTTAAGGCTGGCGTTGATTATATGGAATTCGGCTATCGTGCTGATAAAGAAATGTTTGACGAGTCAAAATTCGGTCCATGCAAATTCTCAAGCGATGATTTTATCCGCTCGGTTGTTGGTGACAACAACACAGACTTGAAAATTGCCATAATGACTGATGTCGGCCGCTGTAATTACAAACAGGATATCGATGAAAAGGCAAACAGCCCTGTTGATTTGATTCGGGTCGCAACTTACACCCACCAGATGCCGGGTGCTCTCGACATGATTGATGATGCCAAAAAGAAAGGCTACGAGGTCAGCTGCAATATCATGGCAATTTCCAATGCTCAGGAAGCAGACCTGAAAGTCGCCCTTGATTTGTTGGGAAAGTCACCGGTTGATGTCATTTACATCGTTGACAGCTACGGCTCCCTTTACCCGGAACAGATTGCCCGAATCGCCGATCTTTACGGTGAATTTGCCGCAAAATATGGGAAAAAACTGGGTATGCACGCCCACGACAACCAGAAGCTGGCTTTTGCAAACACAATTGAGGCCGCCGGTGACGGAGTCGACTACCTCGATGCGACTTATGCCGCCATGGGGCGCGGAGCCGGAAACTGTGCCATGGAGCTTTTGCTGGGATTTTTGAAAAACCCAAAATTCAAACTCTTCCCGGTAATTAAATTTATTGAAGAATACATGAATCCGATGAAGGAAGCTGGTGTAAAATGGGGCTTTGACTTGCAGTATCTTTTGACAGGCGTTCTCAATCAGCACCCGCGAACTGCAATCCAGTTTACAAAGGACAAGCGCAAGGATTATTCTGAGTTCTACAAGGAAGTCACAAGCCAAGAATAAATTATAAAAAGAAATAATGGATAAAACAAAAAAGCCACCTTCCATCGGGAACCTGCCCCAAACATCGCAGTGAGCAAAGCTCAGGCGAGTTTGTGTCAGAACCCCGATTCCGGTGGCTTTTTGTATTTTCGGGCATTTTACAATTTATGCCCGTTTTATAAAAATTTTATCGCTGGATTCGTCCAGAACCGTCGCCGCCTGCGAGCTTGTTGACTTCGGCCTCAGAAACCATGTTGTAGTCTCCGATGATTGAGTGCTTCAAGCAAGAAGCTGCAACTGCCCAGTTGATTGAATCCTGAGTGTTCATTCCTTTGAGCTGTGAGTGGATGAGACCGCCACCGAATGAGTCACCGCCACCTAC
>JAFUHS010000212.1 GCA_017468745.1 Treponema sp.
ATTTGACGCTTTCACTAAGACAATCACACTTCTCGGCCAGACAAACCTCCAAGAGGTTTCCAGAACCGCCTTCCATTACGTCTGTGATTGTACCCACCTTTATGGGCGCAGATTTACCTGCCAATCCGTCCTTACCCTCGTAAACGAGAGCACAATTTTTTAAGTCTTCTACATACCACTCGTTCTTCTCTAAAGGACAAGCGTATTTTCGCGGAACGACAATTTCCCACTTGCTGTACTTCTGCACAGATTCAGGGGAATCGATTCCCGCAAGTTTTAAATACAAGTCACAGCCGCCGACTTCCGCGTATTCCACCGAAAAGGATTTTTCTTCCCCGGTTTTGCCGTTTCTCAAAGCGACTTCTTTCATAGAGGCGAAATGCCCGTATTCTCCGGAAGTGCTTTCTACTTTAAATTCACCCGAAATTCCATGGGAAGTCCGAACGAACCCAACGATAAAGCTGTCGTTTTTGTTAGATTGTTCCACAGTTTCTAGTCCAGTATGTCAAGGCTATATCGCTTGCCATCTCTACTGGCTGATGCACTCAATACTGTGCGCAACGCTTTAGCAATCCGGCCATATTTGCCGATTACCTTACCAATATCACCCTGGGCTACACGAAGTTCCAAAACAGGACCGCGTTCGCCTTCGGTTTCATTTACCGAGACTGCACTGGGATCATCGACCAATGATTTTGCAATATATTCAATCAGGTCTTTTTCCATTCCCCGTTACTCCCGTAAACTTATTTGTTAAGATTTTTTTTGCTGAAAAGCTTTCTTACTGTCTCTGTTGGCTGAGCACCAACACCAATCCAATATTTAGCACGCTCTTCGTTGATTGTGAACTGGTTCTCCCCTACCTGAGTAACAGGCTGGTAAGTACCGATTTCTTCGATAGTCGTGCCATCACGCGGTTTGCGTGAATCCTGAACGACGATTCGGTAGCAAGGTCTTTTTGCTGAACCGAATTTCTTGAGTCTGATTTTGACCACGATATTCCTCCATAATTAGAATAGTGAAATACTAATATATATTTTTTAATAATAAAAATCAATAATGTAGGCTTATTCCTTTGAAATAAATATGAAATTGAGCTAGAATCTATATATAGAAACAGGGGTAAACCATGAAAATAATTAAATCTTTAAAATTCCAGTTTATTGCAGGATTTGCGACCTTCATTCTTGTATCTCTTGTCATTGTTTCTCTCTTCGCAAGCCTAAGCATCTTAGGCACAGCGGAAGAATTCGCAAATAGGCAGGGAATTCCCGTCGTTGAAAAAGTCTCAGACTATATTGACGGAGACAAATTTGAAAAGCTCACGGAAAGCCTTGACCCGAATGACGAATGGGCGGAAGAGACCCGCAAATGGATGCTGGACATCGCCGAATCGGTGGGCTGCGCCTATCTTTTCACAATGGCTCCTGTATCAGGAACAAACTTCCGCTACATAATCGACGGAAGCTGTGATCCGAGCGACACGGAAAACTTCTCCCCCATAGGAAGCGAAGAAGACATCTCCTCATGGGAAGAAGCCCCTCTAATAAGCATGAGGACGGGAGAACTGATAGGTTCAGGCATGGTTTATCAAGAAAACTGGGGCTGGACGGTCTCAACTTACAAGGCAATCAAAAATTCAAGC
Organism: Treponema sp.; assembly: GCA_017468745.1. GTDB lineage: Bacteria > Spirochaetota > Spirochaetia > Treponematales > Treponemataceae > Treponema_D. Next base: position 1,646 of record JAFUHS010000212.1, read on the forward strand.
GGAAAAATCGTCGGCTTCATCGGGTGCGACTTTGATATTTCCTTCATCATCAAGACAATCAAGAGCAAAGTCGCAATGCTGGTCGTTATCGGAATTGCATTCTTGCTTGCGGGAGCTGTCATTCTCTTCCTGTTTTCAAGCATGATTTTCGGCTCGATGAAGACGATTTCAAAAGAAATGGAGCAGATTTCAGATGGTACGGCGGATCTGACTCACAAAATCCCTGAAAAAGGAGACAATGAACTGACCAATCTCGCACGGAACTGCAACAAAGTCATACAAAGCATGGCCAGTCTCGTCAATACCCTTCAAGAAGAATCCGGCATCCTTACAGAAAGCGGGAATCAACTCACCGAGCGGATGTCAAGTTCTCTGGCACAAATTTCAGGTGCGGCGGACGAAGTACATGAAATCAACTCCCAGATTGCTTCTCAAGCAAGCAAAGTGGAAATTATCTCCAGCAACATCAGCTCTGTAGAGCAGGAAATAGCACAGCTTGACGAACGAATATCGGAGCAGGCCGGCGCAATCACAAAAAGCTCAAGTGCCATAGAGCATATTTCTCATAACATAGGGACAGTCAGCCACAATGTCGACACAATCACCGATGAATACGAAATACTAACTCAGGAAGCGCGTAACGGCACTAAAATACAGGAAGAAGTTTCTGATCAGATAAACGAAATCTCAAAGCAATCGGAAAACCTGAACGAAGCGAACCAGGCAATCGCCGCAATAGCAGAGCAGACAAACCTTTTGGCAATGAACGCCGCAATTGAGGCCGCTCATGCAGGTGAGATTGGAAAAGGATTCTCTGTTGTCGCTGATGAAATCCGTGCCCTGGCAGAAACCTCTGCGACACAGTCAATGGCTATCAAAGAGCTGCTCAATGGTATTTCTGATGCGATTCAGGGAATCGTTGAATCTTCAAAACAATCAAGCGAATCATTCGAGCGGGTCGGGGCAAAAATCGCACACATGGACACTATGATGCGAGAAGTCAAAGGAGGCATGACAGAGCAGACCGAAAGCGTCCAGAACATTTTGCAGACCATGCAGACGCTGGACACATCGCGAAAACTGATAACAGACGCATCAGAAAACATGAAAAATGCCAGCAAGTCAGTATTCAACGAGATTTCTGAACTGAGAGCAATTTCAAATCATACACTTGAAAACTCAGAGAGAATAAACAGGGTAATCGGCGATATGGAAAGCTCTGCAAGGGAAGCCGCAACAGCAAGCGCTACCTCAAATGCAGCTACGCAAAAAGTAGTGCAGCTTGTCAACGGTTTCAAAGTAAAGTAAAAGCAGTAAATATCCTAGGGCTCAAATTTCAAAGGCTTTCTCGACAGAGATTATTTTTCCTGAGAGAGGATGGGGAAAAGTCAGTGACTTTGCATGGAGCATAATCCGTCCGTAAGAAAGCCCTCCGTAAAGGGTATCCCCGAGAATCGGAAGATTTTGAGAAGCAAGGTGGACGCGAATCTGGTGGGTGCGGCCTGTGAGCGGGCGACATTCCAACAGGAGAAAAAGGCTTTGACTAAAATTCTTTCCTGCTGCATTTTTTTCCGACACAGCAGGATGAGAAAAATCTTCGCGGTTCAGGACTTTTAATACCGTGAATTCTGTTTTTGCAGAAAGCCCACCTTTTTGAGCGCTCACCCTGCCCCACTTGGCCGCCTGACCTTTCGGGCTTATTCTCCCCAAGGGAAAATCCACGGTAAAAGTTTTTCCAACTGGGAATTTTGATTTGTCAGAAGGAGAGAGTGTGACCACAGCATTGTAGACTTTTCTTGCGCTGTGACTCTCAAACATATCATGGCAGGCGGCATTAACGGAGCGGGATTTAGTAAATAGAATTACCCCGCTGGTGTCCCTGTCACGGCGGTGCATAATTCCAACATAAGGGGGATTTTTGGCATTGGGATGCAAGATTTTCTGCCTTGCGAACAAAAAACGAACTGTTGCCGCATGAAGATTGTCCCGGCTGGCTACCATGCCGGCTTCCGTGGGAAAATGCGAAGGTTTGTTCACCACAATAATGCTTTCATCCTCAAAGAGAATGTCTTTTTCAGTCAGCTCAAAGTCAATGTCATCGGGCTGCTTCTCAAAGAAAAGTTTTTCCTCTTCGATTTGAAGCGTCACGACAGAAGAAGGCCTGACGACAAAAGCCGGAAAACGAGTCTGCATCCCGTTGACGCTCACGCTCCCGGCCACAATAAGCCGGCGGATTTTAGAATTCGATACAGCCCTGCCCAAAAGACGGGGCAAATCAGCCCTGAGCAAATCATTGAGAGAAAGCGATGAAGATACATGCAGCGTGAAAGATTTCACATTTAATACCCTAAGTTTTCGCCCACAAGGATGATTTTGATTCTGCCTTTTGTCCTGCAGATTCTTGTCTTTGAGAATATGGCGCAGATGTCTTTTTCGTCAGAGAGTTTAAGTCTTTTTGCATTCAGGGGAGCGGCGATTTTAAGTGCCCGCTCTTCCAAATCCGCCTCTGTCGGAACGATTTTATTGATTCCCACGAGGGCGACCACAGATTTGGGGCCGAAAGTAATTGCGGCCACCCGGTTTCCGTTTCCGTCGATGTTAAAAAGAACTCCGTCCTCGCTAAGGGCGTTAAAGCTGGTGAGGAAGGTATCTGCCGTCAGAGCCTTTCGCATCAGCTCGTATTTTTCTTCGGGGGATTTTGCCGAATCCCTGTCGATGACTTTGTAGTCCCCTGATTTTATGCGGGTCAATAAGCCTGACTCTTCAATTGAGACAGAACCGCCCCAGGAAACGGAAGAGCCCTGCGGAATGTAAGAAAGAGCCTTTTCAACAGCCTCTGCCCTGCTTTCTGCAAAAACTGCCTCAAAGCCCCTTTTTTTCAGATTTTCGATGATTTTATTTGTATCCATGATTTTTCCTTATTTAGTTTTCTTTTTTAAAAAGAGCAGCGTTCCGATTAAAGCAGCCGCCCCGACAAGCCATGAAGCAATCACGCTGACAAGAATTCCCAGGCCCTGGGTGAAGCCGGCAATGATGTAAGAGACAAAAGAAATCAATGCGACTGTAATGGCATAAGGAAGCTGGGTTGAAACATGATTCACATGCTCGCACTGGGCGCCCGCGCTGGCCATAATCGTGGTGTCGCTGATTGGAGAACAATGGTCACCGGCAACTGCCCCTGCCATGCAGGCAGAGATTGAGATTATACGCAGGGGATTATCCACGGCCGGGAAAACCGCGATACAGATTGGAATCAAAATGCCGAAAGTTCCCCAGCTGGTGCCGGTGGCAAAGGCGAGGAAGGCGGCGATAACGAAGATGATGGCGGGGAGGAAGTTCTGAAGCCCCTGGGCTGAATTTTCGACAAGCCCTGCCACATATTTTGCCGCTCCCAGTGAATCAGTCATGGCTTTTAAAGTCCAGGCCAGAGTAAGAATCAAAATAGCCGGAACCATGGCCTTAAATCCGTCGGGAATACAGCTCATACACTCTTTGAATGGAAGTACCCGGCGAATCAGTAATACAACAATAGTCAGAAGCAACGCGGCAAAGGAGCCGAGGACAAGCCCTACAGAAGCATCGGAAGCCGCGAAGGCATCCACGAAATTTTTATGCTCCTCACCGCTTGCAAAAAATCCGCCTGTATAAATCATGCCGATTGTACAGAGAAGAATCAGACTGGCAATGGGGAAAACCAGATCGAAGACCCCGCCACGAGTGCTTACTTCCTCATAATCCTCGTCCGGCAAGGCGAGGCGGGCATCCTCATACTTTGCCATAGGACCGAATTCAAATTTCATGAAGGTCATAAGAAACATCATGCCGATGGTAAAGAAAGCGTAAAAATTGAAAGGAATCGCCTTGCAGAAAAGGGCAAGGCCGTTCTCGCCCTCAGAGACGAATCCTGCGACCGCCGCCGCCCATGAGGAAATCGGAGCGATTATACAAACCGGGGCTGCCGTCGCGTCAATGAGATAGGCCAGCTTTTCCCGGGAGACCTTGTACTTTTTTGTAATCGGGCGCATGACCGATCCTACCGTAAGACAGTTGAAGTAGTCGTCGATAAAAATCAGGATGCCGAGACAGATTGTGGCCACCTGAGCTCCCAGACGGCTTTTGATGTGCTTTTTTGCCCACTCGCCGAATGCGGCAGAACCGCCGGCCTTGTTCATGAGAGCCACCATCGTTCCCAGAACCACGAGGAAGACGAGAATTCCCACATTCCAGCTGTCTGAAAGCTGCTTAATCATGCCGTCATTAAAGACATGGGTGAAAAATCCCGTGAATCCGCTGCCTGCGTCAATGGCAAAGAAGGCAGCTCCGATTAAAATTCCGATAAAAAGGGAAGAATAAACTTCCTTTGTGATGAGTGCCAAGGCAATTGCGACAATCGGCGGCACGAGTGAAAAAAATGTTCCTGTCATCTTATTTTACTTTCCTTCGTCTGCGAGTTTTGAGAAATCTGTTTTGAGGGGATTTTCTATGCCATCGTTCTCCAGCTTTTCGATAATTTCAATGGCATAGTTTAATTTATCCAGTGCGGATGCGGCACAATAGGTTTTTATCTGCCTGAGCGCATCCAAAACTTCTTTATTCGTCATAAAAAACTCCTTTTACATTCAGATTAGCACAGTTCAGCAGAGATTACAACGAACTTTATGACCTGAGCCTATTTCTTTCCACTCAGGGATTTCTGAACGGCATTTTCCGTCTGCATGGGGACAGCGGTGGGCAAAAGGACAGCCCTGCAGGCTTTCAAGCGTAGTTTTTATTTCTCCTCCGGCAGAAGAAGTCGTGCTGTTTGAATCCGCAAAAAGAAGTTTTGTGTAAGGATGGGCGGCCGTCCGGTACAAATCCCGGGCAGGAGCTTCCTCCACCAACATTCCCCGATACATTACGCCGATTGTGTCGCAGAAATAGCAGGAAACGCGCAGGTCGTGGGCGATAAAAAGAAAGGAAATGCCCCTTTTCTGGCGGATATCCTGCAAAAGATTCAGAATCTGGCTCTGCACTGAAACATCAAGGGCACTCACCACCTCATCGCAGAACATGACCTCAGGCTTCATGATGAGGGCACGGGCGATTGAGATTCGCTGTCTCTGTCCGCCTGAAAACTCACTGGGTCGCTTTTCCAAGTCCAGGGGGTCAAGACCAACCTCCTCCATTATTCGGGCGGCTTCCTCCCAGGCAGCTTTTTTCCCCGGCCAGATTGAAGAGTACTTGTAGCTGGCGGTAAGGATATTGAAGACCGTCATGCGGGGATTTAAGGAGCGGGAAGGATCCTGAAAGACATATTTGATTTTTTCACGGTAAGAGCGGAGCTGCTTGCGGTTAAAGAGAAGGACATTCTGTCTTGACGCGCTAGGGATAGGAGCGGCGCCAGTTGCCGCAGGCAATGGAGCGTCAGCGGAAGGGCGGATAGCCCGACTGCCGCTTGTCGGCAGGAGCGCCCTGTTTTCGCTGGGACTGTACCAGATTGCCCCGCCATCAGCCTTGTACATTCGCACCAGCATTCTCGCCGTGGTCGTTTTGCCGCAGCCAGACTCGCCCACAAGGCCATAGGTTTTCCCCCGCTGGATTCCGAAAGATACATCGTTTACAGCATAGACAAAACGGTCCTGTCTGGCGAAAAAGCCCGCCTCCAGGGTAAATCTCTTGGTAAGATGGTCGGCTTGAATGATGAAATCGGGCATTTTATTGTTTTTCTCCGCTGTTTTTGTATAAATCAAGCATCTCTTTGATTCGCTTTGCAGGACGAACAAGATCTGTCATGGGCTCGCCTTTGTTCATCCTGTCGATAATCGCCGCCACATAACGGTTCACGCCTACGGAGCAATACCATTTTTTTTCTTTGAGCTCAGGCTTTTGGTAAATGAGATTGGTCGTGAAAATTCTGTCAAAAAGACCTTCATCGTAGGCCCTGTCGAATTTCTCAAATCCGTTGGTGAAAAGTCCGAAAGTCGAGAAGACCAGAACCCGCCTTGCCCCCCGGTCCTTGAGCTGTCTGGCTACATCAATAATGCTTCCGCCCGAAGAAATCATGTCATCGATAACGATACAGTCCTTACCTGCGACCGACTCGCCGCAGAAATCGTGGGCTATGATGGGATTCATACCGTCAACGACCGTGCTGTAATCCCGCCGCTTGTAGAACATGCCGATGTTCACGCCGAAAATGGAGGCCATAAAGACAACCCTGTCCATAGCCCCCTCGTCAGGAGAAATAAACATCATGTGCTCGCTGTCAATTTTTAAGTCATCGTACTCAGAAAGAAGACTCTGGGTAAACTGCAGGGAAGGAGAGACATTTTCAAATCCGCTCAGGGGAATGGCACTCTGCATCCTTGGGTCATGGGCATCAAAAGTGATGATTTCATGGACTCCCATGTTCTCAAGTTCCTGAAGCATAACCGCGCAGTCAAGGGATTCCCTCAAAACACGGCGGTGCTGGCGGCTCTCATATAAAAAGGGCATGATAACCGTGATTCGCTCAGCCTTTCCGTTGCAGGCGGCAATCACCCGCTTTAAGTCCTGAAAATGGTCATCTGGAGACATACGGTTTGACTCGCCGTCCATTGTATAAGTGATTGAAGGATTACAGACATCCACGAGAATATACAAATCACGGTCACGGACGGACTCTTTTACGATTCCCTTAGCCTCACCCGTGCCAAAACGGGGACACTGAGACGGAATCAAAAAATGAGCGCCGCCCCTCCATTCAGAAAGAATCGAATCAATTTTGTTTCCTGCGTTCCGGGCAGACTCCAGAGCGATAATGCCAAGTTTTCGTGTCATATTTCTCCTCTTTGGGCGCAACGGCTTCGCCGTCGGGCTTTTCGGGGTTGTCATTGCCTGCACTTCGTTCCGGCAACGCTTCGCGCCCCTACAATCCCTTGCGCTTGTAACAATCCTCCTTTTCCTTACATTCATCTTTCGCATATTGACAACGCGGCGCGAAAGGACAGCCAGGCTCTGGGTGAGCTGGGTCTGTGACTCGGCCGGGGATTGAGACTAATTTTTCTGTGCTGTAGTGAGTGCCGAATTTTGGCGAAGAGGCAAGAAGAGCCTGAGTGTATGGATGGCGGGCATGGCTCATAATCTGCTCGCTGTTTCCCTGCTCCATAATCAGGCCGCCGTACATGACGATGATATTGTCACAGAGGCTTGCCACCAGATCGATGTTGTGGCTGATGAATATAATAGAAAGATTCCGCCTTTTGCGTAAATCTGAGAGCAAAGAGACAATCTGAGCCTGAATAGTGACATCAAGGGCGGTGGTAGGCTCGTCGGCAATCAGAAGCTGGCAGCCCTGGGCAAGGGAAAGGGCTATTGAAATTCGCTGCAGCTGGCCGCCTGAGAACTGGTGGGGGTAATTTTTAAGGCGGCTTTTTGGGTCAGGAAGCCCCACCTCATCAAGGAGAGCCACGGCTTTTTTGTCCGCCTCGATGCGGCTGATTTCAGGCTGGCTGTTTCTGAAAGTCTCGAAGAAGACAGAGCCTATGTTCTGCAGGGGGTCAAAGCTTCTTCCCGGCTCCTGAAAGATAAGACCGATTTTCTTTCCCCGATAGGCTCGCATTTCCTTTTGAGTGAGTGCTGTAAGCTCAACTCCGTCAAAAAAGATTTTTCCCTCAACAGTGGCATTGGACGGATGCAGGGCGGGAATTGCAGTCGTCGTGACGGATTTACCGCTTCCGGACTCGCCGACGATTCCAAGGATTTCTCCCCTATTCATCTGAAAGGAAACTCCCCGCACGGACTGAATGGTAGTATAAGAAGCCCCCCGCAAAACGGTGAATGAAACCCGGAGATTCTCAACGGAAAGGAAAGAAGCAGACGCCACTTCTCGCGGATTCTCGCTGATTTCATTCTGACTGTTTTTTATAATCTGTGTGAATCTGTGTGAATCTGTGGATTTTTTCTTCCATGTGGGGAAAATCACATGATAGGGGTCGAAATAGTCCCGGAGGGCGTCGCCTAAAAAGTTGAAGGCCAGGGTTACGGCAAGCAAAAGCCAGACCGGACTCAAAAGCCATGGGAAATTCTTGAGGTTTGACAGGGTGGAGATGTCACGGTTGATGAGGCTGCCCCAGCTTACGGCAGGGTCGGCGATTCCCAGTCCTAGGTAAGAAAGAGTCGTCTCGCTCATGATAAAGCCAGGAATGGCAAGGGTCGTGGAGACGATTAAGAGGCTGGTAATCTGGGGAATGATATGGAAGAAAATAATCACCGTGGAAGGAATTCCTTCAAGTCCCG
>JAFUHS010000023.1 GCA_017468745.1 Treponema sp.
ACAAAGCACAGAACATCGCCGAGCTAAAGAAAATGCTTTTGCTCCACATTGAAAACTGCGACACTAAATTTTCTGAACATGAAAAATCAATCCGAGACATCATTCATGCGCTGAACAGTTTGCTTGAACCGAAGTCCTCTGAACCCCGGAAAATCGGCTTCACTGATAAAAACAAGTGAGGACATTATGGCAGAAGAAAAGATTTCTTTTGACGGACTCGGGGTGGCGGAAGGCGGCGAGGAGGAGCTTTTTGACGCGGATTTGGCAGTGAAGGCTGCCCGCCAAGGATTTCATGTTCCCTTTTTGTTTCCCTGGCAGCGAATCGTAATCGCCAATATTCTTGACGGCGAGCAGGCCTTGCGGGAAGACGAGGATTTTTCCAATCACAACGATGACGATGATTTGTACCGCGGTCGGCAGATTGTGCTTTTACCCACTGGGGCAGGAAAATCCATGTGTTTTTTAGTGCCAGCCCTGCTTTTACAAGGAGCCACCCTCGTCATTTATCCCCTGCTTGCCCTCATGAGCGACCAAAAACGCCGCATGGAAGAGGCGGGCATCCGCTGCGTGGTCTTTAAGGGCGGGCAAAGTACAGAAGAGCGGGAAGAGAATTTCGCCGCCCTTTTTGACAGCGAAAATCCAGCCAGAGTAATCATCGCAAATCCAGAGGTTTTGAGTGGGGAAAATCTCTTGGAACGGCTCGCTCATGTCAAAATCTCCCACATCGCCATCGACGAGACTCACTGCGTCTCAGAATGGGGCGACTCTTTCCGTCCTTCTTATCTGGAGCTTGGCAGAGTCCTCAAAAAGCTGGATGTCAAACTGATTACGGCCTTTACCGCCACTGCAAGTAAACCTGTCCTCGACCGCATTGCGGAAATTCTCTTTGACGGAAATTATCATCTAGTGCGGGGAGAAAGCGACCGGGCAAACATTCACTATGAAGTGCGCTATGCCTACGCAAAAAAGAAAGCCGCCCTTGAAGCCGCCCTCACCATGAAAAAGCCCCTGATTATCTTTTGCGGAAGCCGCCGCCGTACCGAAGAAATGGCTCACCTCTGCGCCTCTTATTTCGGCTCCGAAAAAATCCGCTTTTATCACGCAGGGCTTACCCGAGAAGAAAAGACGGCCGTGGAAGAGTGGTTTTTCAGCTCAAAAGACGGAATCCTCACGGCAACTTGCGCTTACGGCATGGGCGTTGACAAAGCAGATATTGCAAGCGTCGTGCATTTGGACGCGCCAGAGCACCTGGAAAATTTCGTACAGGAAGCCGGGCGGGCTGGGCGTAACGGAGACAATGTAAATTCCCTCCTGATTTGGAATCACGCTGACAGCGTCCGCTGGCGGCAGGCAAAAGAAGGGAGCCGGGAGCGGGCTTTGGGTAACTTCGCCATGAGCAAAACTTGCAGGCGGCAGAACATTCTGGATTATCTGGGCGGGGAAGAGGCGGTCTGCTCCGGCTGCGACATCTGCGACGCGGCGGCCGGCGGCAAAAAAATCTCTTACACGGCCTGGGACGCTGAAATGGCATACAATTTTATCAAAAAAAACCGCCGCCTCTACACTCGGCAGGAAGCGACAGGCGAACTGACAGAACAATTCAATAGAAAGAAATTAAAAATCTTCGGAATCAATGTCTGGGACGCAAAAGACACCGCCGAAATCCTGGCCCAGCTCTTTTCTGAGCGAAAAATCCGGGTTTGCGGCACATTCTGGCGTGACCGGCTGGACATCATAAAAAGCAAGAAAAACCTTCTCGCCCTTATTCCTCGCCGCCAGCTGCATTGTCTCCACCGTTTTCGTCGGCTTTTTCGGCTGGAGCTGGAGCGGGCGCGGCGACTGTTTTCTTAGCTTTTGGAGTCTTGGGCTTTTTTCGGTAACGCACGATGTATGCGCACAAATCCATAAAAATAAAAACGATGACCGCCGTAATAATCACGCGCTTGTCAGAGAGGACAATCTTAATCACCGGTATAAAGTCATGTGTATTCATCATATAAATGATTATCGGCAAAAGAAAATGGAAAGTTGAAAGTTGAGAATTGAGAATTTGCCGTCATTATGCTACATTATTCCCATGGTAGGAATCGTTGATTACAACGCTGGCAACATCAAAAGCGTTGAGCGTGCGCTGGGCTTTTTGAAGGCAGAATATGTTCTTTCAAAAAATCCCGCTGATTTAGAAAAGTGTGACCGCCTTATTTTCCCCGGCGTGGGCGAGGCAAAATACGCCATGGAGCAGCTGAAGATCACTGGCTTTGACTCATTTTTGCGTGACTGGGCAAAGGCTTCTAAGCCCCTGATGGGAATATGCCTGGGAAGCCAGATTATTTTTGAGCATTCCGAAGAAGGGGATGTGGATTGCCTGGGGCTTTTAAAAGGCACTATCCGCCATTTTGAAAGCGTCTGGCGCGATTCAGGAATCTCACCGAATCTCAAAGTGCCTCACATGGGCTGGAACAACCTGAACTATGCCAACGGCTCTTCTCCACTTTTCGCCGGCGTGGACTCAAAATCCGACTTCTACTTCGTACATTCATATCTTATTCAGCCCGGCGACGAAAGCATAGTAAAAGCATGGGCCGCCTACGGCTGCAAAGTGCCGGCCTGCGTAAGTCAGGGCAGCATAACCGCCTTCCAGTTCCACCCCGAAAAAAGCGGACGGGCAGGTCTGAAAATCTTGGAGAATTTTATAAAATGTTAAAAAAGCGAATTATTGTCTGTCTGGATGTTAAGGACGGACGGACTACAAAAGGCGTTAAGTTTCAGAATAATATCGACATCGGTGACCCGGTGGAGATGGCAAAAAAATACTATGAACAGGGAGTTGACGAGCTGGTCTTTTATGACATCATGGCTTCGGCTCGCGGGCGCGGTCCTATCCTCGACTTAATTTCCCGCGTGGCAGAGCAGGTTTTCATTCCTTTCTGCGTTGGCGGCGGAATCGGCTCAATCGAAGACATCCGCTCGACGATTCTGGCGGGAGCCGAAAAAATCTCCCTCAACTCTCAGGCTGTCAAAAATCCTGACCTTATCCGCGAGGGAGCGCGAATCTTCGGAAACCAGTGCATCGTTCTCGGAATGGATGCCGCAAAAGATTCCGAAATGCCAAGTGGCTACCGCGTTTACATCAACGGCGGCCGGGTCAAAACAGACCTTGACGCTCTTGAATGGGCAAAAAAAGCTGTTTCTCTGGGAGCGGGCGAAATCGTGCTCAACTCAATCGACGCGGACGGCGTTCGTCAGGGATACGAGCTGAATGTTACCCGCATGATTGCTGAGAATGTGAGCGTTCCCGTAATCGCCTCTGGCGGCGGCGGAAAGCCTGAGCACTTGGCAGACGTCTTAACACAGGGAAAAGCCGACGCGGCATTAATCGCCAGCATGGTTCACTCCATGGGCTACACCGTTGACGGAATCAAAAAGGATTTGGATAAGCTTGGCGTTCCAGTGCGACTGTAGGGCTAGGTGAGTCTCGTTCGAAGCTATGCTTCGAGCGCGGTACCCGCTCCTTGCGTTGCTTTCATGGGCTAGGGTATGGAGCAGTGCCGAAGGCAGTCGCAAAGCGACCGAGCGGCAAGCGAGCTGCGTAACACCCGGCCAGCCGCAGGCTGGCAGCCCCCTAATTTTTCTTGAAAACTTTAGGCAAAATCTTTGTCACAATAAAGACAAAAACCGCTGCCCCCAGAAAAGCTCCGGCCGTGTCGCAAATCCAGTCAAAAACCGAAGCGTCTCGTCCGGGAGTGAAAGACTGGTGGATTTCATCGGTGACAGCCCAAAGGCTTACAATCATCGCGGGAAGCCAGCATTTTCTGTAAGACTTTATATTGCAGGCAAAAGCAACCCAAAAAGAAAATCCCGCAAAGCAGAAAAAATGCACGACTTTATCTGCGTTCCAGAATTCCGGCATCTGCTCAATGCGCTCCAGACTTGAAAGATAAAAATTACATGCGGCGATAAATACGGCAGGAATCCATTTCAAGAGTTTTCTCATCAAAACAAAAATCTCCCTTATTTCGTGAATTATATATAAAAAGAAATCAAAAATCTGTTACTTTTTACTAGGTTTTTTAAAAAATTAGTGTAAAATAGTGGAATGAAAAAACGAGCCTCTGTGTATGCGTTGATTGTAATTGTCCTCGCAGAATTAGTCGGTCTTTCAGGTATTTTGTATCTCAGATATTGTCTTGATATTCAGGCATCTCTTTTTAATGTACTCGTCGAGCAGGTTTTTGAAATCGAAGATGATGTCGAGCAAATCAGAAGTCTTCTTTATAAATATGAATACAATATGGTTTCAGAACTTTACTCCGAAGAAGCGACAGGCAGCGAAACAAAAAATAAATTAAACGAAACTGAACTTGAAATCCGAAGGCAAATCATAAGGCATGGCTCTCTCATGCAAAAACTTCCGGCGGATTCTGAAAGAACGGCTCTTTTCCGAAGTGTAAACGACGATGTATTAAATTATCTCAACTACAATGCGGCTCTCCTTGCCATGAAAGGAAACGAAAGCTACGAGGATATACAAAAATTCACAAACACATATATTATCCCCCTGATGAATCGGGTCAATTCCAGCATTGATGAACTTTCAAGCATATCAAACAACTATATCATAAACGCAAAAACAGAGCTGACAAACTATCTAAACAAAACACGGATAATCTGTATTGTCGCCCTTGTTTTAATGATTTCATCAATCATTGTGAGTCTCCTGCACAGTCACAGGGTTCTCACAGGTCTTGAAACCGACAACAGCTTCCTCAGATTCAAATCCGATGTCAACGAAATCCGAATTTCAGAGATTCAGAACAACACGATTATGGGGATTGCAGATTTAGTCGAAAGCCGAAGCGGTGAAACAGGTCAGCATGTAAAACGCACGAGTCATTTGGTAAGCCTCATCCTGCAACAGGCGAAAAAACATAACAAATGGCCGGAAATTCTCACTGAGCAATACATTGACTTTGTGACAAGAGCAGCCCCTATGCATGATATTGGAAAAATCGTCATTCCAGACCACATTCTCAATAAACCGGCTAAACTTAATGATGAAGAATTTGAAATCATGAAAAGCCACGCCGCTGCCGGTGGAAAAATTGTCTATCAAATTCTTGGTGGCGTTGAAGATGTGGAATATGTGGACATTGCCGCCGACATCGCGAATTTTCATCACGAAAAATGGAATGGCAAAGGATACCCCACCGGAAAAAAAGGCGAGGAAATTCCTTTGTGTGCAAGAATTATGGCTGTAGCAGATGTTTTTGATGCCCTTGTTTCCGAACGATGTTACAAAAAACCCATGACTTACGATGAAGCCTTTGAGATTATCAAAAGGGACGCAGGACAACACTTTGATCCTGATGTCGCAGAACTTTTTTTGGAGATTAAAGATGAAATTAAAGCTAAACAGTAAAATCATATCCCCCGCTCTTTTGATTTTAAGCGCACTCTTTATTTTTTCTTCCTGCAACGATTCAAAAAAGCCTGCGGAATGTGAAATTTCATTTTCATGGTGGGGTAACGACTCTCGACACGAATACACATTAAAGGGAATCGACTTCTTCCACACAATCCACCCTGAAATCACTGTTAAGCCTGAATATGCAGCCTGGAGCGGATATGAAGAGCTTTTTGAAAAACACTTCAATGAAGGCACAAATGCCGATGTAATGCAAATCAATTTTGACTGGCTCTATAAATATTCTCCTGACGGAAACGGATTTTTTGATTTCACAGGATTCCGCGATGTCATTGAATTTTACAATTTCACTCTTCCCGATTTGGAATTCGGCACTATAAAGGGCAAAATGAATGCCATTCCAGTAGGATTCAATACTATTATTCCGATTTTCAATAAAACCATGCTGACACAAATCGGACTTTCTATTCCTTTTACATGGACTGATGTAATTACTTGTGCAAGAGTCCTCAAAAAAAAGAATCAGTATCTTATAGGCGCAAATGCCAAACACTGTTTTCTGCTGGTCATTGCATGGTTTGAGCAGACACATTCAAAAAAAATCTTCGCGGATAACTATCACCTGAATGTTTCAGAAGAAGAAATCGGCGAAATGCTTGATTTCATGAAACTGCTTCTGAAAGAGCATGTGATTTATCCAGAAATAAAAGATTTCAGCACGAAAACTCTGGAAAACAAGCAGATTGCCGGAGCGGTCGCCTGGTGTAACGAAGCGACACTTCTTGCAAAAACCTTTGAATCCATAGGCGGAGAAGCTGCACTGGGAACTTTTATAAGCACAAAAGATGCCGCTGAATCAGGCTGGTATTTAAAACCTGTCTCAATGTATGCGATAAAAAAAAGCTGCGCTCATCCAAAAGAAGCGGCGACTCTCGTGAATTTTCTTTTAAATAATCCGACTATGGCTCTTCTTCAAAAATGCGACAAAGGTGTTCCCGCAAGTAACAAAAGTCTCACAGCCTTAATGGAAAATAATGCGCTTGAAGAACTCCAGTACAGTTCCCTAATGAAGATTAGATTCAACAGCGCAAGCATAAATGCAATGCTTCCAATCATGGAAAACAAGGACTTAAACGCCGCTTTTGCACAAATCTCACTTGATTACTCAGAAAATCACTTATCAAAAACAGAAGCTTCTCACGAACTTTACGGAAAAATTCTTGAGCTTCTGAATAAATAAAAAAGATTTCGTCGTTTCTATAAAAAAATGCCCCGCAAGGATGTGGGGCACAGTCAAAAGTTAAAAAAATACGCTGATGTATTTTTTATTTCTAGAATTCGTCTTTAAAGCTCTTCCTGTAAGAAGAAGCTCCGCTTCGCTCTGTCTGGGCGTGAGTTCTGCGTCCGAAGCCCCGGTCTCGGTCTCTGCCGCCGAATCCACGGTCACGGTCGCGACCAAAACCACGATCTCTGTCCCGTCCGAAACCTCCGCGACCACGGCCACCAAAGCCCCGGTCTCTTCCGCCAAAGTCATCAAAGTCACGGTCTCGTCGTCTTCCGCCGCCGTTTCCGCCCTTTGAGTCTACATGGACATGAGGGATTTTTCCGCTCTGTGAAAGGTCAAGGACTTTGTCTGCGCTTTCGATTGGAAGGCTGACAAGAGAGAAGTTCGTTGAGACATCGATGCGGTCAACAAGTTTTCCAGGAATGTTAAGCAAATCGCTGAAATAATCTGCGATTCCTCTTGCATTGTAGCCGTCGCGTCGGCCAAGCTGGATGAAAAGCCGTTTCTGGTCGCTTCGGTCTTCGCCGCCTTCAAATCGGTCTCGTCGGCCGCCCATGCCGCGCTCGCCACGCCTGCCGCCACGGTCTCGCTCTCCGAATCTGTCTCCGCGAGGGCGGATTGGCGTGATGTCGCCATAGTGAGATTCGTCCAAAGATTTTCCGTAGTCAACGCTTAAAATTCCTGCCAGAACGGCCTGTGCGTCCTGACCTTCGCAAAGCTCTGCCGCCATTTTCGTGTAGATTGCGTCCACCGCTTTGAGTTCAGGAACGAAATCGTCCTGCTTGTCCAAATCTTCGCCCTCAACCTGAGCCTTTCCGCCGCCGATGTAGACAACGCCGTCTTTAACATCAGCAGGGTCGCGCATGAGGCCGAGCTGAACTTTGAGGGTATCAAGCATTCGCTCCCGTTTGACTTCGAGAACTTTTTTGACGCTCGGGATTTCTTCTTCGTTAAGCTCACCTTTGGCAGCCTTTCGTACGGTATTTTTGAGGAATTCAAGCTTTCTCCGCTCTTCCGGACGCACGAATGTGATTGCCGTTCCGCTTGTGCCGGCCCGTCCTGTTCGTCCGATTCGGTGAATGTATGTAGCTCCGTCATAAGGAAGGGAGTAGTTTACGACATGAGAAAGACCGTTGATGTCGATGCCTCGCGCCGCAACATCTGTAGCCACGAGAACGCGGGTTTTTCTGCTTCGGAAGCGGGCAAGAATCTTTTCACGCTGCCCCTGAGGAATGTCTCCGTGCAAGGCCGCCACATCGTAGCCCTTTTCGTCCAGCATTCGGGTAACATTGTCAGCGTCATTCTTTGTCTGAGTGAAAACAAGACCGTAGAAATTCGGACTCATATCGATGATTCGCACCAGAGCTTCGATTTTGTCACTCTCACGCACGAACCAGTATTTCTGGTCGATAAGAAGCGGCTCTTCGACAAAGCCCTCTTCCTCACAAACCTCGTAATCGCCCATGAACTGCTCGGCAATTCGCAAAATCGGTTTGGGCATAGTCGCGCTGAAAAGGAGAATTCGCGCGTCCGGCTTTGCCTGTTCAAAAATATGCTCGATGTCATCGATGAAGCCCATATCAAGCATTTCATCGCCTTCATCAAGGATAAAGTAATCAATCTGGTCAAGTTTGAGAGTTCCCCGCTCCAAGTGATCCTGAATACGGCCTGGAGTTCCAACAACGATTTCACAACCCCGTTTAAGGTCTCGAATCTGGTCACGGTAGCTCGCTCCGCCGTACAAAACTGTGGTTCTCGGGTATTTTCCGCTGGTGAATGTCTGAAGCTCGTTGCAGGTCTGGATTGCAAGCTCCCGGGTCGGCTCCAAAATAAGGGCGCGAACATGGTCGCTTTCTTCGTGAACCCGCTGAACGATTGGCAGACCGAATGCGGCTGTTTTACCGGTGCCTGTTCGGGCCTTTGCAATGATGTTTGCGTCTCCATTTAAAAGCCTCGGAATCGCCAGAACCTGAATGGGTGACGGATGCTTAAAGCCTTTCTTTTCGATTGCGGCAAGAACCGTCTCGTCAAGTCCTAAATCCGCGAAAGAAATCTCGCCGTCATCCTCTGAATCTTCTGAATCAGACTCGTCCTCATCAAAGTCATCGGCGAAATCTTCATCGCCGCCTTCACTTTCTGAGTCGGTGAAATCTTTTTCCAAATCATCAGCAAATTGTTCTAATCGTGATTTTGGCTCATCTGCGACTTCTGATGAAACAACATTCTCTTCTGAAACTGCCTGATTTTCTGCAGAGACAGTTTCCCCATTGGCGACGGGCATGCCGTCAAGTTCTTCATTTTCCATTTGTGTCCCCTATGGCGTGTTCTTTGCCTTTGGGAATCGCAAAATCTGTACAATTAAATTGCGGGATTATGCTACCGGAGACCACCGGTAATCAGTGCGAAAACAAAAGCTGATTTTGATTTACCTTACAAAATCAAAACACGCATAAAAAATGTATGAAACTTAAAGTTTCCAGAAAGCCCTCTGCTTTCTTAAGAAATATGTATAAACTATATCGGAAATACATAACAAATGCAAGCAAATTATTGAAAATATCGCATTTAAAACTTAGTGTTTTCTTTTATTGAATTTTATGATATAATATCAGACTATGAGTGAAGAAAATATTGAATTCGCTGTTGAGCAGCGTGTCGTGTACCCCAGTCAGGGAGTCGGCCAGGTAAAAGAAATCTTTGAAAAAAAGGTCGGCGAAAACACGGTCAAATACTACAAAATTTATCTTGAAGTGTCTGACATGGTCGTTATGATTCCCGTTGCAAACGCAAAAATGATTGGAATTCGACCTATTGTTTGTGCAGAAGACGCCCAGAAGGCTCTTGAATTGCTGGGAGAGGAAATCGAACCTGTCACATCAGATTGGAAACTCCGCTATCAGATGAACCTCGACCTGCTCAAAAAAGGCAGCATTTTTGACATAGTGAGCATTGTCCGCACCCTTTATCACCGCTCGAAGGTCAAGGAATTACCGATTTTGGAGCGTAAACTTTACGACAATGCAAAAAAACTTCTGGAAGACGAAATCGCTTTTGCTCTCGGCAAGCCATCAAAGGAAATCGAAGCCATGCTCCATGCAAAACTTGAGCCTCTCGGAGCGATGATTAGCAAAAAATCTCCAATCATTGATGACGACGATGATGATGACGACGAATTTGCAGACGATGTAAACGATTCGGACGAATCAGAAAACGAAGATTCAGATGATGATGATTCTGATGAGGCTGATTCAGGCGATGAAATGGACGATGACGGAGACGACGAAGACTAATGGCACAAAACAATGAACTTGCGCTGATTCTGGTTGCGGCAGGCTCTTCTGCCCGAATCGGATTCGACAAAACCGGCACAAAAATCAAAAAAGAATATCTCGCGATGAAGGACGGCACCGTGCTTTCATGTGCCGCAAAAGCTTTTCTTTCTACGCTGGATTTTTCAACGGTTGTGGTCACCTATCCAAATTCCGACAACACCGAAGATTTAAAAGCAAACGAGCAAAAATCAAAAGACGCTCTCTTTGCTGATGATTTTGTCAAGAACTATCAGGCCAAGTTCATTTTTGTTCCCGGCGGCAAAACAAGGCAGGAATCAGTGCACGATGCTCTTGAAGCAATAAGCGAGAACTCTCCTGATTGCAGCCTTGTTTTCATCCATGACGGAGCACGCCCCTTCCTAAAAGCCGAAACGATCCAGCTCACTTACCGTGCGGCAACTGAATTTGGAGCGGCGGTTCCGGGCTTACAGCCCACAGAAACTCAAAAAAAGATAGACGAGAACGGCTTTATCGTAAAACATCTTGTCCGTTCAAGCCTCACTGCCGTTCAGACACCCCAGGTTTTCAAATTTGAGCCGATTCTTGAAGCTCACCGGATTGCCGCCGAAAGCACAAAAACTTTCACCGACGACACTGAAATCTGGGATGAATACGCCTCAAAACGCAAGGACGAAAACGGAGAGCCTTATTCCCGCGTAAAAGTCGTGCTTGGCGATCCGGAAAACAAAAAAATCACTTATCCCGAAGACATCAAATCCCTATGATTCGCGTTGGTTTAGGCTACGACAAACATGTCCTCACCGAAGGAAGAAAACTCATGCTGGGCGGCATAGAAATTCCCTTTGAAAAGGGCGAAGCCGGCCACTCCGACGGTGATGCGCTTCTTCACGCAATCACCGACGCTTTACTGGGCTCTGCCGCTTTGGGCGACATAGGCTCATACTTTCCGCCGGACGAAGCGCAATGGAAAGACGCAGACTCAAAAATTCTTTTAAAGACCTGCTGGGAAGATGTAAAAAAAGCCGGCTGGAAGCTAGGAAACCTTGACTGCGTCATCGCCCTTGAAAAACCAAAATTTCTTCCATTCCGAAAGCAGGTAATCGAATCAATCGCAGCTATCCTGAGCGTTGAGCCTTCTCAAATATTCGTGAAGGCCAAAACCGGAGAAAAGCTGGGGGACATAGGGCAAGGCAGAGCCGTGGAAGTCTGGGCGGTCTGCCTTCTGGAAAAATAAAGCCTCTTACAGCCCCATTTCGATGACCATTTCGATTTCGCCCACGGTTCGCTTGTAACGGCGGGCAATTTCTTCTACTTTCCAGCCCATTCTTTTGAGCGAGATGATTGTCTCGCGGTCTTTTGGAGAAAGGCGGGAGTTCGTGTTATCCGAGCCTGAATCAACAGCATTAGCCTCGACTTCGTTTCTTGTAATTCGTTCAAGCATATCAAATTTATCGTTGATTTCCTGTGACAAATTAGCGAGACGCATTTCAGTATTTACAATTCCGTCTTTCGCACGCTGAACCTGCTCAGTTCTCTTTTCGGTCTCTTCAAGCAAAGACTGCAAAGATGTCATCTGCTCAACAGCGGCATTAATTTTCCCTGAATCCTGCATGATTCCATCAATGCGGGCCTGTATCTGAGAGAGTTGATTCGGCAAAACATGAGACTGATTATTTACGGTGTCAAGACGACTTTCAATCGCTTTAAGGTTGTCAAAAGTCTTGTCAACCTGACCCGAAATCTGCTCGATTAAGCTTTCTTTTCGTTCAAGCGTATCATAGCGACCGGAAATTTTTTCAAGCGACTCCTGGAATGTGCGGACTGTAAGCTGCATTGAATTGAGTTCGTCGCTCGTAGACTGCAATTCCCGGATTTTCTGATCCATCGTGTCGCTGAGAGAGACGAGGCGATTAAAATCACGCTCGATTGAATCAATTTGAGATTTACCGGCTGTAAACCGATTAAGTTTGTCGTCGATTTCTCCATTGATTCTCTGAATATCGCTGAAGTGACTTTCAAGTTCATTGACGACGGCTTTATAATTTTCGATTCTAGAAAGCTCGTTTTTAATCCCCGATATTTGCTCTTCCAATTCCTGCTGAAGCTGGTCTGCCTTTTTGAAGCCCTGCATTTTGCTTTCAAAATTTTTGACCTGCCCGTCAATTTCGCTGAAACGGCTTTGGAGTGCATCTACATTATTGTTCAGCTGCATCATGGTCTCACCCTGCTGTGCGGCAAGCTGGTCTTTCATGGCACTTATCTGAGCTTTTAATTCATGCACTGCCTTGTCAGAATCAGAATTTTGTGCGCGAACCCTTTCTTCTGTCTCAGTGAGCATTTTTTCGTAAGAGCGCTGCTGTTCCGCGATGATTTTTTCAGATTCCTCACGGTAATTTGATACAGACGACTGAATCATATCTTTGAGTGCCGTGATATTTGAGGCAAGCTCATCCTGTTCAGCAACAGCAGAACGCTTGAAATCTTCAAAACTTGCGCTGAGCCTTGCCTTCATCTCTTCAAGAGTCTGTTCGGCAGAAGTATTTATGTTCTCAAATTTTGAGTTAAAATGCGCCTTAGACTGCTCAAACTGATTATTCAGCTGCGTACTCCATGCCCGGAATTCACCAACCATAGCATCGATGTTCGCCTTATTGCTTTCGCTTCGACCAAGCAAATCCTGTTCCAGTTCAGTGATTTTTGCCGCACTGGAATCAATCGACTTGTTAATCAACTCATCAAGTCGCTCTTCATAAGCTTTGAGCGTTCCACGGATTGAAGTTTCCGAATTTGTCGTTGCGGCTTCCAAATCATTGCGGTTTTTCTCACGGAAATCACGCATTTTTTGCTCAACATCGATAATCTGTGACTGCAAATCGTCATTTGTCTTCTTAATCAGAAGATCGAATTTTTCTGAAATATCCCGGTTCTTATCTTGCAGGGCAGCTACATGATTCCGCAGCTCCTCGGCATACTTTACTTCAATTTGACGGCGGTTTTCTTCCTCATCAGATTTGAGAAGCGCAAGTCGAGAATCAAAATTCTGTTTCCATGCCGTGATATTTGAATCAATCTCCTCGCCCCGCCGTTGCAAATCATCACCATACTTTTGCTCAAAGGCAGAAAGTGTCGCGCTGACATTTGTGCTGGCCGTTTCCTCAAGGATTTTAAGAGAATTTTCGAGTCCGGCAAGACGCTCTTCCACAATTTCAGAATCTTTTTTGAGAGCATCCTGAAACTGATTGTGACGGACAGCCTGCTCTTCCGTGAACTTCGTAAATTCATCAAGCACACGCTGCTGTGTTTTTGAGAGGGATTCTTTTAATTCCTGCTCCAGAGAATCAACATCTTCACCTGTCTTTTCAAGCTGCTGGAAGCGGTAATCCATGTCTTTTTTGTAAGATGCCAGCTGTTTGTCAACCATATTAAGGAAGTCAGACTGCTTAGTGTCGTAAGTTGCCGCCATATTCTGCAAAAGCTCCCTGAGAGCCGCATTGATTTGCGCAATCTGCTGGTCAGAAGTCTGCTTGAAAGACTGGAGCTGCTGGTTTGCTTCCGTAACAGTTCTCGTGATACTTTCGGCAGCTTCTGTCGCACCTTCGGTTGAAGCCTCAAGATTTTGCTTGACCTCACTCAAGGCCGCGTCAACTTTTTCATTGGCAGAGTTAACACGGCTGTCAACACTCTCTTCAAGAGTGGAAATTCGTTTTTCGACCTCGCTTTCAAGGTTTCCTACTTTTTCGATGACTTCATGCTGCAAACTAGAGACTTTATCGACTACCCCTTCCTGCAAAGAAGAAACTTTATCAGAAACAGCCGACTGCAGACCGTTGACTTTTGAATCAACCTGCTCCTCCAAATCAGATACAATCTGCTGGACAGAAGATTGCATTCCAGAGACCTTTGAGTCAACTTCTCCCTGTAAGCCTGTTACCTGCTCAACGACATTCTGTTGAATTTCCGAAACCTTACCGTTTACCGCAGAAAGAAGCTGTTCCATTTTTTGATTTACGCCATCGTCAAGTTTTGAGACATTAGAATTAACAGCCTCATCCAAATCCGAGACTTTCTTGGCGACACCGTCAACTATGACAGTTACCTTTGACTCAACGATATTCTGCAGACCGCCGACTTTTTCTTCCACAAGAGACTGCAATTCATCGACTTTTGTGCGAACCTGTTCTTCAAGCCCCGAGACTTTTGAATTTACGCTGTCATCAAGACCGCCGACACGGGAATCAACCATATCCTGCAAGCCAGATACGCGCTCGTTGACCTTTTCTTCAAGGCTGGAGACAGAATGCTCAACGCGATGCTGCAAATCACTGATTTTCTCAACAACTCCGTCTTCAAGGCCGGTCGCTTTTCCATTAACAAGATTCTGTAAGAGTTCCAGTTTTTCAGCGACAGAACCGTCAAGACCAGAGACTTTTGACTCAACCATTGCCTGCAAGTCCATGACTTTTTGAGAAACGCCGCCTTCGAGCCCATCAACTTTTGAGTCAACCATATTTTGAAGCATAGAAACTTTTTCGTTGACCCCGCTTTCAAGACCTTCGACTTTAGAATCAACCATTTCCTGCAAGCCGGAAACTTTCTGCGTGACTCCGGATTCAAGTTCCTCTACCGTGGAATTGACCATCTGCTGCAAGCCGGAAACCTTCTGCGTGACCCCGGATTCAAGTTCCTCTACCGTGGAATTGACCATCTGCTGAAGTCCTGAAACTTTCTGAGTGACACCAGATTCAAGACCGTCGACCTTAGAATCAACCATTTCCTGTAAGCCGGAAACTTTCTGCGTGACGCTCTCATCGATACCTGTAACTTTTGACTCCACAATATCGCTTAAATCAGCGACCTTGTCTTCGACAGTACGCTCCAGTTCAGAAATTTTTGAATTGACAGAACTTTCAAGTGAGTAGACTTTTTCGTTTACACCGTCTTCCATGCCACCGACTTTTGAATCTACGATTTGCTGGAGAGAATCGATTCTGCCGTTAATGCCGCTTACGATTTCGTTTACCTTGCCGTCCACATCATAATCAAGACCTGAAACCTTAGATTCCACTGCCTCTACAAGCGAATTGACTTTTTCATCGACAGTGCCGTTCAAATCGACGATTTTTGAATTGACGGTCTGCTCCATTGAATCAAGTTTTTGCGCGACTTCCCCCTGAATGCCGGAAACCCTGCCGTTTACATCCCGCTGCAATTCATCCACGCTGGTTTCAACTGTAGCGTGCAAATCGTTGACTTTTTTATCAACTTCGTCTTGCAGGCTGGTGATTTTTGTAACGACATCATGCTGCAGGTCATTGACTTTAAGCTCAACGCCTTGAGAAAGACCGTTGAATTTTGAGACGACGCCATTCTGCAAGTCAGAGAATTTGCTCTCGATTCCATCCGTAAGATTGGCCAGCCTGCTCTCAACATTTTCGGCAAGACCGGAAACCTTTGTTTCCACATCTGTCTGTTTTTCCGTGATTTCATTTGTAAATACCGTCACGCGGTTGTTGACATCTGCCTGCATTCCGTTGATTTTATTCTCAACGGCAGTTTTGAAAGTCTCAAGATGCTTGTCTGAAATTTCCTGGTATTTTGCGTAGGCGGCGTTTTCCCTGGCTTCCGCACTTTGAATTGCCTTGTCGTACAATTTTCCGTATCGTTCCTGCAAGGTCTGGATTTGCTGCCCAAGTTTTTCCCGGAGAGTTTCAAGGGTTTTGCCGTTGCCATGGGTCTCAGCCGCAAGTTCTTTTGAAGTTGCTTTTGCCGCAGACAGAGATTCTGAAAGCATCTGGCGGATTTCCGTGTTTGAGGCATTGAACTGCTCTTTAAGCTGCTTTGAGCGCTCTTTTACGCCGGCATCAATATTTGAAAGGTCACTGTCAATGTTTGCCGTAATAGCGGAAATTTTCTGCTGAAGATTCTGTTCAAAAGAGACGATTTTTGCTTCCCCGGCCTTCTGAGATTGAAGGATATTCGAATCGATTTGATTTGAGAGCTGGCGGGTCTGCTCATCAAGCACTTTCAATACAGACTCTTTCCGCTGCTCTGAAGAATTTGCAAGCTGGGTAAATGCGGCGTCTTCAAGGGACTGGGCGCGATTTGCCGCTGACTGGTAAGCCTCCCGGATTCCATTTTCGAGACTTGCCAGAAGCTCCCTGCTTTTTTCTTCCGCAGCATTTGCGGCATCTTCCAGAGATTTTGCCTGCTCCTTGTACTGATTTAGAAGTTCTGTTCCAATAAGTTTAAGGCTCTCGTTGTTTCGCTTTGAGAATTCGTTGCTGATTTCGGGGATTCTGCCGTCAAGCCGCTCCACGGCCTTTTCCTGTGCCGCAATCCGGCTGTTGAGTTTGTCAATAATTGCAGATTCTTTTTTGATGCGAACGAGGTTTTCTTCGACATTTCCTGTCATTTCAAGAAGCTCGTTGAGCAGTTTTCCATAGCTTTCGATTTTTTGACCGATATTGTCTACGGCATCAAACTGCTTGTCGAATTCATCGCTTGCCTTTTTGAAATCATCAATTTGCTTTTCAAGACGGTTCACGGCAGCGACCGCATGAGTCTGTTTGGTGTCCAAATTTGCAGAAAGAGAATTTAATTTTTGAGCCTGCTGGTCAAAAAAAGAGCTGAAATCTTCGATACGGCGATCCGCATAGCGTTTAACTTTATCCATTGATTTGTTGTCGCGGTCAAGACGACGAGAAACGACAACAACGGCACTCGATGCCAATACAGACAACAATACTGCGATAGTAATTAACACTTTTTTATCCCCACCCGAACTTATAATTTTTTACAAGTTAAAGCATTACTATTATAGCACATTATTGAGGAATTGACGATAGTTTGAGAATGAAATATCGGCTTCTTTGATTTTTTTACTGAAAATTCTTTTTAGCTTTGAGGCGATTATTGCCGTTTTCATGCCGGCATTATTCGCTCCCCTGACATCGAATTTAATACTGTTTCCGACGTAAAGAATTTGAGAAGGCTCCAGTTCTAAAGCCATGGCCATAATTCCGAAGGGGTACTTTGAAGGTTTTAACGCGCCGATTTCTTCTGTGCCGAGAATTAAATCACAGTAAGGTATTACACCCCAAATGTCACCTTTTTGGCTCGGCGGAAAATCTGAAAGAAGGGCGATTTTGAAACCTTTTTCGTGAAGAGTCTTGAATGTCTCGGCGACATAGCCAAAGGGCTTGATTTTTTCAAAATAGGGGCGGAGACCGTCATAAGCGATTCGCTTAATCATCGCCCTGGCACGCAGAGAAGAACAGCCTAATTCCTCTGCCAGAAGACGAGCCTGATACTCGTAAAAATCCGGAAGCGGGGCCGTGCGGTGCATGACTCTGCGTATTTTATTGTAATAAAAATAAAAGCGGAAATGCCTGATGACATAGGGAATAATCCGCCAGTAAAGAGAAAAAGAAGGATAAAGAGTGCCGTCGATGTCGAAGGCAACGGCCTTTATGTCAGGAAGCATATTGGTTAATTTTAGCACGAAATTGCGAAGAAATAAAGGGTTTATTAAAATTACCTCAGGGCTATTGTTTTTGTATCGTATATTCAAATCTTGCAGTGCCGTCATAAGAAGCGGCTTGGAATCGCCATCTGGAAATTTGCTCACGGATTTCCATTGAGACGAGAGAAGGAAGAATATCTGGAGAGATTTTTACGCTGGTTACAGGCACATTTCCGCTTGCCGTGACGGTAAATGAAACCGTAAGCCGCTTTGTGCTGTCAATAAGGGCAGCTGCTTGCGCAGAAAGGAGAATTTTCGGCTCGGCTGGCTCAAGAAGGATACGGGGCGTACCGTCGGACATCTGCAGAGAAACTTTTCCGTCGGAAGAAGAGCCGGTGTTTGCGGAAACTGTTGAAGACAGTCCGCCTGAGTTTGAAGAATATTTCTTTGCAGAAACCGCTCCTGCTAATGCGGAAGCCGTTGCATTGCTCGCGCTTTGATTTGCCGACGAGCGGGCATTTGAAGAGCTTACGCTGGCAGAGGAAGATTGTGAATTTGAGGCTGAGGCCGCATTTCCAGAAAAAGCATTCTGATTCGGTACATTTGACGGCGTGTTTTTAGCCACGGTGCCGGAAGTGGAATTTGAGGAAGAAGTTCCTTCCATGTCATCAAACTGAGACCAGTCGAATTCTTTCTTTACAGTTTTTTTAGCCTGCTGCTCGGCAATCAGTTCTTCCATGCTTTTTTGCAGAGTCTGCTCCACCATTTTAGGTTTTTCCACAGTTTTTGCAGGAGCACTCTTAGCTGTAGCGGCTTTTGAAGGAGAAGGCTTGCTCGCGGCGGGTTTACTTTGCGAAGGAGACTGTGCAGGCTTATTTTGCCGTGGCGAAGATTTTGGGGGCGTTGCGGGGGCAGGATTTGCCTTAGATTCCCCCGCAGAGGGGGTAGCCGATTCTTTAGATGAGGCGGAGGGGGAGCCTTCCCCCTTTGCAGGATTTGCCTGTGCTTTCTGGACGGAATCTTCCGTTTTCAATTTTCCGTTTTCAACTTTTTGAGGTGCATCCAGACGGATTTTTATGGTTTTATAGGGCTTGGGCGCAAAGATAAGGGCTGAAAAATAAAAGAAGAGAAAAATCAGAATCCAAACCAGAACCGTTCCCACTAATCCTGCGACCGTGGGTTTCTGCTGAACTTCTGTCATTTATCGCTTGTCCTTAAATTTATGCTTACGAATCCTTCTCCGCGGAGAATATCGAAAACTTTTACGATTGAGCCGTTGGTGACATTTTCGTCGGCTTCCAGAGTGACCGGGTACTCGTCTTTCTTTTTGCCTTCGGTGTCAAAGGAAGAGAGTTTTTCACCCAGCGTTTTGAAAGAAACCTGCTCGTCGTTGAACCACATTTTTCCGTTTGACTGCATGGTAATCGTGATTCCCGCGATTTCCGCTCCCTGAGCCGTTGAGCTTTCGGGCAAATTCACATTGATTGCAGGCAGAATCGCAAAGGTCGTGGAGACCAGGAAAAAGAGAATCAGCTGAAAAACGACATCAATCATCGGGGTAAGGTCAACTGCCACGCCCCGCTTTTTTCGGTTTGAGACTTTCACTACATTACCCGCCCTGTCAGACGCAAAATCAATTTGGTGACGGTGCCTTCCATTTCGGTGACGCATTTATCTGCCCGGCGGGAAAGATAATTGCTGAAAATGAGGGAAGGAATTGCCACGAAAAGACCGGCCGCCGTGGTCATAAGGGCCTCGGAAATTGAGCTTGCAAGGACGGCGGGATTTCCCATGGTGCCGCCTGAACCGAGAACTCCGAAGGCCTTGATGTTGCCGGTGACGGTTCCGAAAAGGCCGAGCAGGGTTGAGATATTGGCGATTGTGCTTAAAAGAGTGAGCCAGTGGTCAAACTGGGGAGCCACGGAATCAATCTCACACTGGACGATTTCCCGCATGTCGTCTTCGGCGAGTTTCCGGCAGTCCAGGGCTTTTTTCGCCGCACGGGCAAGAGGAGTGCCTGTCTGCGTGCAGAACGCTTCGGCAGCTGCAAATTCGCCGGAAGAAAGGGCTTCCTCAAGATTTTTTCGCAGCTCCGAGTCTCTTTTTTTGACGGAAGCAAAATAAACAAGCCGCTCGATGATAATATAAGTCGCAAAAAGACCGCAAATCAAAATCGGAATCATAAGGATTCCGCCGCTCTTTAACAAATTAAACATAGTTCCCTGCCTTAACAATCTCTTTTAGAATTGGAATTTAGCCAGCAAAACGGCATTCCCCGATGTTCGGATATAATCTGAATGCGCGTAATCCCTGCTGTTTCCGCTGAATAATTTTATTACATCATTGACTTCAAAAGCAAGACTTAAAGCCGAAGCAAGCCTGATTCCAGCCCAGCCTGAAATCTCAGGGCACATATCGGCATCGCTTCCGAAATGAAAGGCTGTTGAAGTTCCGGCATTCCATTTGGCATCCTCGCTCTGATATTCCAGAGAGAGCTTCAGCTTTTGCGCGTCTTCAAGCGAAGGTATGTCTTTCCAATAAGACTTCCACTCAGCACCGGCTTTTACTGTCTGGAAATCAGCATAAAAACCTAGATTCGTGTTGAATTCTGTGCGGTCATAGGCTGAAATCCCATGCAGACCAGTAGCGACCAAATCAGATGAAGAATTCGGGATAAAAATCAGACCGTCAGAATCGTAATTCGCCTGCCAGACTCCGTTGTCAAAGGCAGTTTTTCTGAATTCAAAACCTGTTTTTGCTTCAAAAGCCGTCAGAATCGGAAAGCTGACATCGATTTTTGTAAACCAGTCTGTCGTCTCAACAGGAATCGCACCGGCAATCGCAAAACGGTATGTATTTTCAAGCTCGCGGATTTTTGCCTGATATGAATCAATTCCGCCACGAAGAGAAATAGTGATGAAGCGGTCATCTGTAAAACCTTCGGTCTTAAAGTCAAATTTACCGGTAAAAGTCGGAATTACATCTTTTGAACCGATTGCCGTGCCTACGATAAGGGAGCCGTCCGCTCCAACTGTAAGGAAGTCGTTCTGCCATGAAAAATCAAGCTTGAACTGACCACGGTGAGAACTTTCCCCGCTGGAAGAACCGTCCGCTTTATAGAGATTGTCGCTTTTATCCAGATTCGCCTGAAATCCGTAGTAAGTCGTGAACATGGTCTTAAAACCGTAGCCTTTCCAGCCGAAACCGATAAAGGGATTTAAATCGATGATTTTAGTTCCGTCGATGTAGTTTTCGCTTTTTACGCTGTTCTTCAAGACTTCGCCGTAGCGGTTGAACCAGGCACCGTCAGTCCCATAAGAAATAAGAAGGCCGATCGGAGTCTCCCAGTCTGAAGTCGCGGAAGCAGAAATAGTATGCTTCACCATATCTGAATAAGTAGCGGAATTCTGCTGGAGACCGTCATCGCTCATCTTGTATTCTGCCTCAAGATTATGATTTCCATATTCGCCATAGAAAGATTTTTTCCCTTTTACGCCGGTGTTGCGGGCAAAATAGCCTTCCTCTGCCTTTTTGCGGGCAAAACCTTCTGCGCTTTCATGAGCAAAATCAATCTCAAAGGGAGAATTTCCCGACGCACGGTAAATCGAAAAATCACCTTTAAAATAGAAGGGGTAGCCGGCGCCTAATTCACCCTCGGCGTAAATGTCTTTTTCTTTTTGATAAATACTTTCCCGGCTTACAGGGCTTTCTTTTGAAGTCGTCACGCCTTCCATCTCAGGAAGCTGGACTTCGGGAGCCGCACTCTCAGGCAAAATCGCCTTGTAATCAGGCACAGAATCCTTTCCCACAGTGAAAGTTTTTCCGTTTACAACGGTCGTAACATCAGGAAGCTCAATCTCTTCTTCAATCTCCTGCGCAAAGAGAGAAAGCGCAAAAGTCAAAAGAAAAAGTAATGATGTTATTCGTTTCATAAAATCTCCTTGGCAAATTACCACGGATGGCAAAATAAAAGCACGGTGTGCTTTGCCTGATAAAAAAACATGGAAGTGCTTCTATCACGCATTCTACAATCCGCCCGCGATTTTTTCGCCGTCTTTGGTATATTTATTTTCGGGATAGAGTTTTTTCATTTCATTGTAAGTAGCCTTTGCATCGGCATAAAGTCCTGCCGCATCAAAAGCTTCAAGCGCACCGTAAAAACTTCGGGCAGCCCTCTCTTCATTTCCTGACTGACGGGCATATTTCGCCGCATCAAGATACTTGAAAGCCGATTCTTTATTTTTACCTCGCAACCTATAGCGTTCTGCAAGATAAAGAGCGTTTTTCAAGGCTTCCCCGCTCTGAGAAGGGTCGTTTTTCTGTTTTGCCAGGGCTTTTTCTGCGGCTGCAATCCGATCTTCCTCAGAATTTGCGTTCCAGACAGTCTTTTCTTTGATTTCCTTTATTCTTTTGTCCATTCCGTCGTCCAAAGCCTGGCTTCCGTACTCATCAATCATTCTCTCTGCCATGGCGATGGCTTCATTCGGTTCGCCGGTCTTCACATACAAATCGACGAGATTTTTTTCAGCACCATACCGATAAGAAGTCTCCGTCTTTGAATCAGTAATCTGCTGGTAGCGGAGAATAGCGCGGGTTTCTTCCCCGCTCTTAGCAAGGCTGTCAGCAGAAAAATAAATCGCTGCAAAAGCAAAACGACCGCCCGGCCATTTTCGGCTGTAAGTTTCAAAAAGTTCTGCCGATTCTTTATACTTTTCGCTGGAATAGGCAATTTCCGCCCGCCTGTAAGCAGACTCTTCGGCAAGAAGAGCGGCTTTTTTATCACTTAAGGATGCAAGGTCTGCAAAATAAGAATCTGCTTTTTCTACATCACCTTTTTGAACAAGAATTTCCGCGCTCCGATATTTACAATCATAGCCAAAATCACTGTTTTTTGCGATGTGAGGAGAGAGAAGAGCCAGGGCTTCGTCATATTTTCCTGCATCCGAAAGGATTCCGGCTCCCAGTATCGTAGCTTCCTGACTTTCACTTTCATTTTTTGCACTTTTTATGGCGTTTTCCATTGCGGCGACAGCTTCCCCATTATTTTTTGAGAATGCGGCTGCACGGGCAATCGTCATATAGGCCGACCAAATGAATGAATGCCGGGGGGTTTCTGCAATGAAAACTTTGAGGCTTGCCACAGATTTTTCATAGTCGCCCTTCTGGTACTGAGCATAGCCCGTATAAAAGCGGGCATAGGCGATGTAATCTTTATCCAGAGATTTAGAAGACAGAACTTTAGAGAAAGAATTTTCTGCCTCAGTCCAGTTATGCTGATTAAAAGATGCAAGGGCTGAAAGATAGATTGCCTCATCCCCCTGAGCCTTGGCAGCCTGCTCTTTCGTCGAGACATAGTGTCCGGCAATCAGTAGGGTGCGGGAATAATCCAGATGACCGTCATTATCCAGCTGATTTTTTTCACCAAGAGAATAGAAGATTAAATCTGCCTCATGGTATCTTCCCTGCTTTGCAAGAGCTTTTGCGTAGAGATTCAGTATTGACTTGTCGGTGATTTTCTCTTTTTTACCGAAATTTTCGATTGTCGAGACGGAAGATTTTATGTTTCCCTGCTCGTATTTTGCCAGAGCCGTCCAATAGACTGCATTTTTTTCGATTTCGGGATTTTCTGACTTGAGGCATTTTGAGGCGTAGGACTCACATTCTTTCCAGTTTTTGAGATAGGCATTGTAGCGGGCAAGAGAAAGCAAAATCGTCTCATTTTTAGAGCCGTTTTTTGTAACATAGACTTCTGCCAGCGGAATCAAAGCTGCTTTGCTGCCTTCGCTTTTATCCACTGCCATTATATAGGCGATTTCTGCCCGGTAAACGGCGGAAATAAGACGCTGGGATTCGGAAGCATTTGATTCGGCTTCTTTAAAATAAAAGAGCGATTTTTGATAGTCTTTTTCATTAAAAGCATCGACGGCAAGGCGGGTCCAGAATTCCGAAAGCAAATCAGGATACTCCGATAGACGATTTTCGGCATTCAGAAGAACGCTTCCCGGCTCAGAGCCGACTTGACTTTTATAACTTGAAGAAACCAGATATGCCTTTTGCATCGCAGAAGCCGCAAGATGAGGGGGAGCTTTTTCGATGACCTTACAGTAAGTGTCATAGGCTTCTTTATATTTTTTTTGATTTTCGTAAGCCTCTCCCTTCAGAATCAAAAGAGAATATGCACTGTCTTCAGCGAAAGAGGCGTTTTCAAGCTGAGTAATAAGGTTTACGCAGCGACCGGCACTTTTTTCGTCTCCCAGCGAATTGTAAGATTGGGCGAGTTTTAGTGCGGAATCCTCAAAATCAATCTGTTCGTATTTTCTGCCGTTTGAAAGGACATATTCGTAGAGGGGAATAGCATTTTTGAAATCACCAATCGAAAAAAAACATTTTCCCCCGTGTAACATGGAAAGGGAATAATAATCAAGGAAGGCTTCGGCAGCGGCTTGTGAAAGGGAAAAGCCTTCTTTATAGATTGCAGCGCTAGAAAAGAAACAATTCTGAGCCTGACTGAAATTTTTCTGAGCATAAAAAATGCGGCCAATCCAGTAAAATCTGGCGGAATTCAGGAAAATCGTCTCAGGATTCTGGCTCTCACCGTTAAGCTGATATTTTTGCAGAATCGAAAGGGAATCATCAATCCGCCCCATTCTGAAAAGGCTTTCTCCCTCGTACACTGCGGCACGGAAAGCGGCGAGGGAATTCTTTTCGTTTCGAAGGATTTCCTCAGCATAACGAACCACGCCGGGATAAAAACCAGATTTATAGCTGGCTGCCATTTGAGCGGAAAGATTCTGATTTTCTGAAAAAGCAAGATTCAGAGTCGAAAGAAAAATAAAAACTAAGAGAAAATTTTTTTTCATAAAACCTTTTACTATTATAGCGGAGAAAAGCGGTCTGAAGAAAGCACTCTGGTCAGATGAACA
The DNA here is from genome assembly GCA_017468745.1 of Treponema sp. GTDB lineage: Bacteria > Spirochaetota > Spirochaetia > Treponematales > Treponemataceae > Treponema_D. The sequence continues at coordinate 24,389 of JAFUHS010000023.1, forward strand.
AAAGAATCAGGATACTTTTTTGAGAACTGAGTCAGTGTCATTTCCTCACCATTTTCAAAGACTGTGCAACCAAACTGACCGTTTTTATCAAAATAAGGAAAAATCGCCGCAGAAGAGTCAAAAACCTTGAATTCAGGGCTTCCATCGTTAGGCTGAACAGAACGGCGGACTGCCGCAAGATAGAAATATGTCGGCTCCGTCACGCCAAGAACATATAAAATCGGTTTGAGATACTTGATTTCGTATCCGCTGTTTTTAACATAGCCGGCCACAGCAGTAATTCCTTTGTCAGAAATTTCCGCACTGAATGGTTCGATTTTTACATCAACGCCGGAATCCTCATAAAGATAATTTTTCTTGGTCTGTACAGAAAGTTTTGCAGCCGCAAGATTTCGGGTCCAATCCAATGAATGATTCAGATTTTCGCTCTGACTTTTTATCCCCGCAAGACCAAGAACATTCACGCTCACAGTCGGACGCAAAAGAGGCTTCACATAGGTAGCGCTTCCTGCCAGAGGTTTTATAAGACCGTCAACAATCCATTTCAGAAAACCAGAATGATTCATTGAAAGAATATCGCTTTTTTTGTCCTCGTCAGCTACAGGACGCTCTTTACCAGGCTCCTTGCCGCCAATATAAACGGGATTTCCCAACTCATTATAGCAGCCGTCAGGAATTTGCCTGATCCGGGAAAGATTTTTTTTGATGACATTGACCATTACAAGATTATCATGATACTGCTCAGGATGAATGTCGGCATAATTCCAGGGGAGAGCTTTTTCTGTAAGGGAAAGGACAGAGGCAAAAGAGGCCGTGTAAAAATAATCGAAGGGAACTCCAAGAGGAACGCCACGACATGCAAAACAGCCTTCAATTACATAATCTGCAAGAGTTTTTCTGCCGCTGGGAGAAAACTGAACATAGACCTCACTGTCCCCTGCAAAATAGTAGCGGATTTTCAAGGCTTTTCCTGTCACGGAATCCCGCATCAAAATCCAGGCCCCTGCCGCATCAGCAGGATATTCGCTCACATTTTTATGCTGCACGCCATCCTGTGTGTACAAATCCACCGCAATTTCAGTTTCTGGAGCGACAATAATCGAAAACAAATCACGCTGTTCTTCAAGCCGAACCTGAAAGACTTGCCCGATTGCGTTCGAGCGAAGTTCCGTACGGTTATGGCGGACAACTTCAATCGGCCGCTCAAACCAATTCTCGGCAACGGCTTTTCGAATCACGGAAGAGTCTGGCACCTGCAGCCTGTTGTTTTCAGCCGACAGGGGCGGTAAAAAAGATGCGAGTATAAAAATCAAAAAACATCGGGAAAATTTCATCAAAAAATCTCCAAAATACAGTCTCTCCCTTATTTTCGGAAGGAAAGAAGGGAAGATTAAGACCAGAAATCAAAGAAATTATACCACTGGAAGGGATGTTTTTTCGCAAGTTCCGCGAGATTCTCCGCATACTTTTCGGCAGTGGCACGGATTCGCTCTTCCCGCTCTTTTCGTCCGCAATCAAAATCAATCGCATTTTTTTTGACGAACATATCGTAATGGGGATTGAGGGATAAATCCTTGTGGCGGAGGCCGTTCACAAAATATGTGGGCACATTCAAAAGTGAGGCAAGAAGGAAAACGCCGTAGGGAAAGCGAGCCTTTTCTCCCAGAAAATCCAGTTGTATATAGCGGTCTGAGTGCGCTCCGATTCTGTCTCCGGCGATAACGACAACCTCACCCTTTTCAAGCCGTTCCTGCAGCAAAAAAATCGTGTCCGGGCCTATGTTGTTTGAGCTTATGATGTGAAAATTTGAGTCAGGGTTGATTTTCTGAATAAGAGCGCCGAAGCCCGAAGTAAGCTCAGCGTCGGTTATGGTGGTTATGCTCATTTTTTTCGCAGTTCCGCTCTCACCGAAGCTGGCCAGGCCTTTGAGCATCTGGGAATTCCCCAAGTGAGACATGATAATCAGCGTTCCATGCCCTGAATTCACATGAGCCACCAGGTCATTCACATCATCATTCTGCCAGCTCACATTCTTGAAAGAGAATTTTCCTGCCCAGCTCTGCACATTTTCCACGAGATTCAGGGCAAAGGAAATCACATGTTTGAGGGATGAAGATTTTCCGACTTTGTTAAGGTAGTATTTTGAGAATCGGCGGGTCTTTTTGTCAAAAAGCCAGTAAAAAAATCCGATGAAAAAGGCAAGGAAACGCATGAAGACGGCTGGCATAATCTTGAGAAGAAGAAAGGTCATCTTGTAGCCGAGATTCGTCGTCTCTTTATGCTCGTACCAGTTTTCGCTCATATTTCGTCATTCTAAGGACATTGTGAAGCCGCCAGTCCTAAGCCCTCTTAATCTTTCTGAAAATCAGTCTGGGGATTCTCAGGAACATTCCGCAGCAAAGGCGGGTAAAAACCCAGCTTATCCGGACATTGTCCTGAAAGACTCGGAAATTTGAGATTCCGTCGCTGGGATAGGTGACTTTTACAGGGTAAAATTCATAGCGCAGACCGAACCAGATTAGTTTGACTAAAATCTCAATGTCAAAGCCCATTCTCTGATCGAAACCGTGTTTTTTCATAAAGGCTACAGTTTCGGAAACCGGGTAAATTCTGAATCCGCACATCGAGTCAGTGATTCCGCCCTCCCAGGTGACGATGGCACACCAGCTGTTGGCGAATTTCCGCCCGTTCTTTCTGTGGCTTGGAGCTGTCTCATCATACTCGGGGTAGCCGCAAATTAAGGCTGAAGGGTTTTTCTTTGCTTTCTCAAAGAAGAAGTCTGCCCGGCTTGCATCGTGCTGACCGTCTGCATCAAGCTGAAGGACATGACTAAGCCCCAGTTCCTGAGCACGGAAAGTCCCGGCCTTAAAAGCCCCGCCCTTTCCGCAATTCCGGGGAAGAGTCACTAAGTCCACGAAATCAGGATTGACATTTTTTATCTGAATCAGGCAATTTTTCGTTTCTTCACCGTTTCCGTCATCAACAAGAATGACCTTTACGCCTTTTTCCCGGCAATATGGAGCAAGAGACTCAACGACCTTCATGCAGGCCTTTCCGTGATTGTAAACGGGAATCAGAAAAGCTGGCTTAAAGTCGCTCATTTTTCTTCCTTCTTTGCGATGTAATTGCCTGTAGAATAAGTTTTGCTGCCAGTAAAATCAGAAATCTCAAAAGAAACCTTGTTTTTCTCGCCGTCGAATTTAAGCTTGAAAACCACAGTTGAGTCAGGAAGAATCTTGTCGCTGAATTTAAATCTCTTGATGTCAGGCGTTGAAAGCTCTGTACCAAAATATCGGCGGGCAAAATGAGCCACCAGATCAATCTGGGCGACAGCCGTCAAAAGCTTAAAATCAGGGAAATGTCCGTCAAAATAATCACTTGTTGAAGGAATGAGGACTTCCAGCTCCACTTCAAGATTTTTATCGTTTTCCCGGCGGAGCAGGACGGTCTCGGCAGGAATTCCGTGGATGTTCTCAGGTGCAAAGAGCTTCTGGATTACAGGCTTTTTCTTTTTGCCCTGCACATCCATAGGAAGGACATCAAGGTAGCGCCATTTTTTGGGCAAGACCACATTCTCAAAAAACTGAAGGAGATAGTCGTGGAAATAGCGGTTTATAAGATATTTTTCGGTGTCAGCGAATTTCTTTTTGCCCTCTTCATTGAGCACGACCGCCGCCGCAAGATACTGTCTTCTGTCGCTCATTGGAACAACGCAGCAGTCAAGGACAAGGCCGCTCTGGAGCAGTCGATTTTCAACCTCGGTGACGGAAATGCGTTTTTCTTCGATTTTGACGATGGAATCAGCCCGGCCTTTGAGGATAAAGCGGCCGTCTTCCTGAATGTCAACCAAATCTCCTGTGGCAAATCCTGCCGGGTCTTTTATATAGGGAGAAATAATCGTAAGACAGCCGGCCTCGTTCTTCCAGATTTTTGCGTTGGCAAAGGGTGTCCAAATCTGGCCGTCTTTTGTCTGCTGGCGGTAAGCGATTCCAGAAGTCTCTGTTGAGCCGTAGACCTCCATCGGACAGAAGCCGAAAATCTCGCTCGTTCCCTTTGCGACTTCCGGCAAAAGAACGCCCCCACTGGTGAAAATCCAAGGGTTTTTAAGATTGAGTTTCTCGCCGTCACGCTCGGCAATCGTTCGTTTGAGGAAGGCCGGAACTGCAATAATCATGTATTCTTCGTCGTCCAAAAGCTCAAATTCCTCAGGGAATTCGATTCGCTTTCGGCGGAAAGGCACTCCAATCGTGAAAGGAAGCATCATTGTGAACAAAAGGCCGTAAATGTGGTGCTGGCTTACTGTTGCAACAAGCTTTCGGCTCAAAAATTCCTCGCCCCACTGGCTCAAAACAAAGGCATTGTCAGCTTCAAATTCTGTGAGCCGCTGGGGAACGGTCTTGGGATGCCCTGTAGTTCCAGAAGTGTACATCATGATTCGGGAAGTGTCGGCATCAATTTTCGGAGTGTCGTTGACTTCTTCTTCAGAAAGTGAAATTTCTTCGTTAATTATAGATGGAATGAAATCAGCATTTTCGATTTTTTTGCCTTCAACTTCAGTCTGGTCGGTCAAAAAGCGGATGCTCTGCTCGTTTCGGATTTCCGCAATAAAATTCGGGCTGATATTTGCCGTGAGCAGGATTTCTTTTTTGCACTGGAGCAGGGCCGCAAAAGTGCAGATGAAGTACCAGTAATCCTCGCAGTGAAGAATCCATTTTTCGCAATCCTCATGCTCCCTGATAAAACGGCGGACTTTAGCGCTGGCCTGTAAAAAATCGCCCCAGGTAAGGTATTTTTTGTCGCTCCATTTGCGCTCGTAGCACATAATCATATCTTTGCTGTGAGAAGCGGCATTGAACTGTGAAAGAGGAATTGACTTTGGCATTTTTGAATTAACAACCTTTCTGACTATAAATTCAACGGCAAAAAGCAGGCCCATTAAAAAATAAGCGATTCCACCGTTGTAGACTGACCATATTTTATCACTTTTTGAAAAGACTGTGTACACCGCAGCCGAGCCATTGAGGATAAAAAAAAGGCACCATATCAGCGTGACCTTAAAACAATAGCTTTCGACCCGGCCGGCAATCATTGAGGAGCTGAGTTTTTTGTCGGCAAGGCAGGCAAAACGGAAACAGATATTCGGCGCAATGAAGAGGGTTGAGCCGAATGTGAAGAGAAAAATCACATTCATCAGGACAGGATAAAGTTTGATGAAAAGAGTCTGTCCTGTGGCAAGGCAGATAATTCCCGCGAAGAGCAGAAGACCCGCACTGACCAGAAGACGCAGGTTCTTTTTAAGCCGCGCAGAAAAAGCCTCCCCCCGGCCGCCCGTCGCTATAAGCAGGTACAAAAGGGCGATGAAGACGATAAAAAGGGAAAAAACTTTTACCGGCACATGGAAAATCACCAGGCAGGAAAAAACCACCAGGGGATAAAGAACAGAGAGGATGACAAAAAGGATTTTTGAGAAAAGCTTCACCTATTTTGTAAGGGGGGCGAGAATATCCACCACATCCTGAACGGTTTTTACCGATTTGAAATCCTCAGGCTCGATTTTACCATTGAGGAGAGGCTTCATTTTTACGATAAGCTCAACCGCATCGATTGAATCCAAATCCAAGTCAGTGATGATATTTGCATCGGGAAGGATGTCTGCCTCATCAATATCAAAATCGTTTACCAGAGTTTCTTTGAGTTTTGAGTAAAGTTCGTCTTTTGTCATCTTGCAGCTTCCTTATGCGTTTTTTGCCTGTTCAGAGGCAATATACTCAGCCAAAGCGTTTACAGATGCAAAATGCTCGCGAGTCTCTGAATTTTCAGCGTTGAATTTCACTCCGAATTTCTTTTTGAGGGCAACACCAAGCTCAAGAGCATCTATAGAATCAAGACCAAGCCCTGTTCCAAAAATAGGCTCTGAATCGACAATATTCTCAGGTTTAATGTCTTCAAGCTCAAGAGAAGAAACAATACACTCTTTAATCTGCTGTTTTAATTCGTCCATGGTATTTCCTGCTTACGAAAGATTTACTTAATTATAGAAGAATAGCTTTAAAAGGTCTACTGATAAACCTTAATATATTCTTTATTATTTTCATCACTGAGAATGGAAGCAAGGCGGGCAGTAATCCGCTTTGCCGCGGCAGGGGAAGCAAGATCCTTGTATTCCTCGGGATAAATCGCATCTTTCATGTGTGGCTCATAATGATAACAGTGGCGGGTATTGTATTTGAACATCGAGTCATGCTTGCGCAGCCCCCGCTTGTCGTTTCCGCCCATGTAGACCGGCACAATCGGGCAACCGGAAGCCAGCGCAACCCGGGCCGCGCCTTTTTTGAATTTATTCTGCCCTGTCGAAAGAGAGCGGGTTCCTTCCGGGAAGATAATGAGATTGCTCCCGGCCTTCAGGGAAGCAAGGCATTTTTCCATAATCTCGTGATAAGAAAGAGAATTCGGAATATAGAGATTGCTGGCGATAATATGCACGATGTTTTTCCCGACAAGATAGGAAGTTACGATACAGTCAGCGTCAGGAATCAGGGAAATGAGCATAACCACATCCAGCAAAGACGGGTGATTTGCCACGACAATGCTTGACTTGAGCTTCCTGAACTTTTTTTTGTCCACGGCCGTAAGATGAGAGGCACGAATAAGCGTCATAAAACAAACGAAAAAACGGAACATAATGGAAATAAAGTGATGCCCCGCCTTTCTGAAACGCTCTTTTTTCCAGAAAAGCAGTTTCATAATCGGAAAAGCAATGATTGAGATAAAAACTGTTCCAAGCCCGAAAAGAGTAAATGACATGATTTTTGCAAAAATATGCCACCAGTAAAGCGGGTAATTTTTGACAGGGGGAGGATTCTCAAATGAGTAGATATTTTCAGCAGATAATTTTTCGAGCATAAGCACACTTTACCGTTTTTTTAAGATTTTTTAAATGGCGCGAGTCCGTTCCAGATACGAAAGGAAATCCGTCGGCTTCATCCGCAAAAACTTTTCGTCAGAAAGATTTATTTCAAGGCTCCCCTCCCCCTTTTCACCGGAAATCAGGCAGGCAAAGGCAAGGGGGCTTTCTTCCATATAATTCTTGCAATCTTTGTATTCTTCGGGGATTTTTTCATCGGCATAGGCAAAAATCACCTGTTTTTCATTCCCGGAAAGAACAGAAGAAGAAGCGGCAAGCAGGGCTGAATAAAAATTATCCTCACTGGGGTAAATTGCCGTATAGCCGGCCTTCAGTCCCAGGGCAATCGTTGCGGCTGCCGGCGGCGTATTAAAGACCGAAAGTGAAAAGGGAGCGGGCATAACATCACCATCTTCCACCAAGCCCTTGTTGATTTTAAGCTGGCGGGCAATCTCTCCTCGGAAAGAAGTAAAAACGAGTTTTGAAGAAAGAATGGATTTTTTTTCTTCTTCATCGGCATCCGAAATCAGGCCGTGAACAGCCTCAATGGTCATGCGGGTAATCTGGCTCAAGCGACGGCGGAACAAAGCGTCCACATATTCCAACTTCGGCTGCTCTGCAGGATTTTCAGGAGAAGGCTTATATTCTGCAAATTTTGTTACATATATCTTCATAGTCAGTTTAGACACGAATTACACTAATTACACTAATTTTTAATTTGTGTTAATTCGAATAATTTGTGTTAATTCGTGTTTTTACTTTTTCCTAAAATTCAGTATTGAATAGAAATTGCTTCCCAGGTTGTGGTGGGCGGTTACGAGGCGGAAACCGGCTTTTTCTATTGCCTCCACAAGCTCACCGTAGCGGTACATTTTGCTGTTTCCGTTGGCTATGCAGGTAAAGTAAAGGCTGGTTGCCTGAAGAGCGTAGCTTTCGCCCTCGAATTTCTGCATGTCCCAGAGGGGTTCCATAACGAAGACATCACAGTTTTCGTCCACAGAGTTATAAATTTTGGTGAGGATTTTCGTAATCTGGTGCAGGCTGAAGCAGTCCAAAAACTGGCTCATCCACACGGCATCTGCCCCTGAAGGAAGTTTCGTGTTCACATCAAGGACATTACCGCTTACAAAGCTGATTCTGTCGGCAAATCCCGCATCGCGGGCGTTTTTTTCTGCAACGGCAGTCTGACCCGGCAAATCAACGATAGAAACATGAACATCCTTATCGTATTTGCAGGAAGCAATGGCCCACTTTCCAGTGTTGCCGCCGATGTCAAAGAGCTGCTTAGGCTTTTTTGCATAAACAATGGGCAGAGCCTCCGGGAAAGCAACATCTGAATAAAAATGGTCGAATTCAAACCAGGATTTCTTTTCCCGCTCAGGCAGAGTTGAGAGAGCCTCGTAAACGGTCGTCCATTTGTCGCCGAAAACTTTAAGTCCCTCAGGCTTTCCGTTTTGGATTGAATCGATGAGGCTGAATGCGCCTTTATAGCAGATGTCATTGGTAAAGTTAAAATTCACTTTCGTCAAATCGTCTTCAAGGAGGAACCAGCCCACTTTTCCGAGGACGAGTTTGCCCAAGCCGGATGCACTTTCGTCATTAGTGGCAGCAGGATTGATTTTGACAACTCCCATACCAAGCGCCATCTCTGCCAGAACACCGACACCATATTCTGAAATTTTTGATTTTTCTGAAAGTTCCTTAATCGTGATTCCGTCATCGCCGCTGTCTGAAATCATTTGTAAAAGACCGAGTTCAAGGAGCGCGCGGATTGCCTGAAAAGTCATCGGAGAAAATGCAATTCTCTGAGCCTCAAATTTTGCGTCAATTGCACGAATTTTATCTTCGTAATAACTTTTATTTTCCATTTTCATAAATTGGATTATATGCTAAAATCAAATTATGTTAAAGGGAAGAAATTTAATAAAGCCAAATGATTTGACTGTCTCAGAAATTGATGAAATCTGCTCGCTCGCAGAGCAAATTATTGTTGATCCGGCTTCTTTTAATGATGTGTGTCGTGGGAAAATTCTTGCGACACTTTTTTTTGAGCCAAGCACAAGAACCCGCCTTTCTTTTGAGGCGGCCATGCTTCATCTTGGAGGAGCTGTTGAAGGCTTTTCTGACGCGGCAAATTCAAGCACGGCAAAAGGCGAATCCCTTTCAGACACAATCCGCACGGTCTCTTCCTATGTTGATGTAATTGCAATGCGGAATCCCAAGGAAGGGGCGGCACTGCTGGCAAGCCAGTATTCTGCCTGTCCCATCATCAACGCTGGCGACGGCGGTCACTATCATCCCACCCAGACTTTAACAGACATGCTCACAATCCGCGCGCTTCAAGGAGGCTTTGAAGGCCACACAATCGGCTTCTGCGGCGACCTTAAATTCGGCCGCACGGTTCACTCCCTTGCCGAAGCCATGGCCCGCTACAAGAACAACAGATACATTTTCATCAGCCCCAAAGAATTACAGGTTCCGGAATATGTCACTCAGGAACTGGATGAAGCCGGAATCGAATACACCACGGCTGAGCGCCTTGAATCCGTCATCGGTGACCTGGACATCCTCTACATGACCCGCGTTCAAAAAGAACGCTTCTTCAACGAGCAGGACTATATCCGCCTCAAGGACAGCTATATCCTCGACAATCAGAAGATGACTCTGGCCCGCAAAAATATGATTGTCCTTCATCCTCTTCCGCGAGTAAATGAAATCGCCCCGGAAGTAGATGACGACCCGAGAGCAGCCTACTTTAAGCAGGTTAAATACGGCATGTTCGTCCGTATGGCACTCATTGCAAAATTGACAGGCGTGCTGTAAGACTGCTTAGAATGTAAATTCCTGCGTTGCGATTTTTTCAGCGGATTCTGTGTTCTGAATGTAGAACTTGAATGTGCCGGAAAAACCGCGGTCGTGGAATACATTCTGGTTGGTTTTTATTGTCAGCATAGCAGCGTTAAAAGACTTTCTTGCAACTGTGTCGAGACTGTTTATTCCGACGGCATAATAGTCTGTTACGTTGTTCCAGTCAGAAATGTACTCTCCGACAATGGCGTAGAGTCTGTCCGCATCAGCAGCGGAAATTCCTTCTGGTCTCTCAAAGCCCATAATGTACTGGCGTTTGACATTGCACGGCTTTTGGATGGTATCGGTGAATGTTTTTTTGTTATCACGCCAAAGGCCTTTCCATATACAATCCGCACTGACTGTCACTCCCGCAATTTTATGTTTTTTCTTCCATGCGGTTTTCATTCCGATGCGAACTACGGCCCGCGTCTCTACTTTTGTGGTTTGGCTCGTATCATTCTCATCTGTTGGTTTACTGAAAAGAGAATATGTGTCAAAAACGGCTGCGCGTATCTGAATATCTTTCGGCTTATCAAAGGTTATGTCAGAGCCAAAATTATCTGCATGTCCTCTCAAAGATGGAGTATCAAATTTCCATGCTGCCTTTCCGGCATTGCTTTCAGGGCTAAATGTAATGTCAATATCAGGAATAGAACGGGTTGATGATTTTTTCCATGACATTCCGCCACCAACTCCCGCTTTCGGACCTCTCAGTGAAAGGCCGACATTACCAGTCAGGCTCAGAGTAGTTTCCGAAGTGAAATTCGTTGAGCCTGTGGCAGTCTGCGGAGAGCAGTCATTTGGTCTTGCCGTCGTACCATCGATTTTTGTGTGCACCCAGCATGTATCAAAATACGGTGGCACATAATAGCCCTTGTCCCAGTCGTCAGTCCATTTCAACTCCTGATTGTTACAGACAATGGAATTGCGCACAAGATAGTATTCTGTTTTGCTGTCAAACTCACATGCTGTCCAGACATCGGTTATAACCTCGACATTCTCGCATCTGCCATCATACCGGCCGTCATAGTGCTCCCTGTAAGAGTGGGAAAAAATTGCGGTAAAGTTATGATGGAAAGTCTGTGGAGGAAGCGCATCCTCCAGGGCACTTCGGGCAGCACGGCTTGCATTCACCCTGTCAAAAGCGGCACGGTCAAGGCTTCTTGGAGAATCTGCGTTGTTGAGCCAGTCTGCGAAATTTGCGGCGGAAACTTCCGTAAGCGCAGAAAAATCAATTACTGGCGTTACATATCTAGATTGATCGATAATAGAGTCTTCTTCATCAATAGCGTCTTCTGACTTACTGCCCTGTGAGGTTTCTCCATCACTGCCATCAGCATCTTCCAGTTCCGTCACATCCTGAATATCATGAACATAGTAAATCTCTGAACCACGCACGGCAACCGCTTCAAAGCTGGGAAGAATAGAGGATTCCCTGTACACATTCAGTATGTCTTGCATCAAAATACGGAATCCCATCGGTCTTCTCTCAACCTGCCAGTTTATTGCAAGGTTCGTTAGAAGAAGCATATCTACCAGAGCTGCAAAATTCACCATTTTTTCCGAGGGAGCGTCAATTAAAACTGTTTTGCCTTCGGCCACAGTCCTCAAAAGAAGCTGCAGTTCCTCCGGAGAAAGGAGAAATGTTTCCTTGCCTTCAATGACAAAAATGTCAGGTACAGAGTGTCCGTCTGATTTTGCGTGCGGGACAGATTTCAACGCCCTGCTTGTATAGTCGGAAAGGCCTGTTGCTACGTAGTAGATAGTTCTTTGTGAAGTATTACCACCATCATCAGTGGATAAATCGTCCGAACAAGCGGCAAACGAAAAAAGGACAAAAACAAGTGCAATAGCTATTAAAATTGATGATAGAGAAAATTTGCTAGTTCTTTCCATATTTATGCGCATTGGATTACTCATAATTTTATCTCCTTTCGAAAAAAAATTTGCCACTAAGATGCCTCAGAAACTGTACATCTTATTTTAACACGAGATTTACAAATTTCAAAAAAATTCTTGCCTATTCTTTTATTTGCACAAAAAATCACCAGATGTTACACTCACACTATGCCAAAAAACGATTCTTTTTTATCAACTTTATTTGATTTCATTGGAGGAGCTGTTGAAGGCTTTTCTGACGCGGCAAATTCAAGCACGGCAAAAGGCGAATCCCTTTCAGACACAATCCGCACGGTTCACTCCCTTGCCGAGGCCATGGCCCGCTACAAGAACAACAGATACATTTTCATCAGCCCCAATGAACTTCGCGTTCCGGAATATGTCACTCAGGAACTGGACGAAGTCGGAATCGAATACACCACGGCCGAGCGTCTTGAATCCGTTATCGGCGACCTGGACATCCTCTACATGACCCGCGTCCAAAAAGAGAGATTCTTCAACGAGCAGGATTATATCCGCCTCAAGGACAGCTATATCCTCGACAACCAGAAGATGACTCTGGCCCGTAAAAATATGATTGTCCTTCATCCTCTTCCGCGAGTAAACGAAATCGCCCCGGAAGTTGACGACGACCCCAGGGCGGCATATTTCAAGCAGGTAAAATACGGCATGTATGTGCGCATGGCCCTTATTGCAAAACTGACAGGGGTGCTGTAAGGATTGTGGTGAGGGTTTGTATTATTTCTTTTTCTGGCTTTTATGTATGTCAAAAATGTTCGTATGAGAACTGATTCGATAGAGTGTAATCACGAGCAGTTCTCCTGTTTCCAGGCGTTTATATACTAATAGTAAATCCGATCTTACATGACATTCTCTGTAACCGTCGTAATTTCCATGCAGCTCATGGTCATCATAACTGGCATCAAGAATTTCATTGTTCAGGAGTTTTTTGATTACTGCATCAGTATCTGCAATTTCTGATTTTGAGAGTTTCTTATAGTCTTTTCTGAAGGATTTTGCTGAATGAAGTTCGCTTTTCAATTCATTGCTGCCTTGAATTCATCAAAGGTGTGGAAAACTTCTACTTCACCGCGTTCTACTTCTGCTATGGCTTCATCAAGACCGTTCCTTGCGGATTCTTTTTTTCTAAAAAGCAGAAAATCCAGGAATTCAGAGACTTCTTCCATGTAGTATTCGGGCACTGTCTTTAGTTTTTCTGCGACAACTGCGTATGGCATATAATACCTCCACAACTTATTATAACATATTGTTTGAAAAATTGTCAGTTTTTCGTATTGTTTGAGGATTATTTTGGAGATTTTGTTTTATATTAAAATTGTCTGGCGTTTTTTACGGTGAAGTGGGAATGAATGCCGCCTACCAAGTAGCCCCCTACGCCGAAGGTCACCAGCAAGTTCCGATTACGGCGAGGTAGTGCCACAGTCGGAACTTTGCAAAAAGGTCAGTTTGAGTCTTTGTATAAATAATAGTAGTCGTAGGTACTCCTCAATTTTTTTGCATTTTCTTCCGCATCATCCGCACTCATTGCGCCAATTTTCGTGCCGTTGGTATAATTGGAAGAATCCGTTTGATACCAAATACTATCACTATCGGTAAATTCCACGCTTGTAAGCTTAGATTGAGAGAAAGCAAATTTTCCAATCTTCTTTACCGTTGCAGGAATAGTGATTGCGGATACGGTACTTCCAGCAAAGGCATTTGCACCGATTGTTTCCACACACTCTTGAATTTCCCAGTTGGTCGGCAATACCATCGCTTCGGGCACCCTTATGAGTACCGAACAGTCTTTGTTGTATAAAATACCAAGCGTTGAAGAATATTTCTGATTTGATCCATCGACATTTATTTCCTTTAAGGAAGGACAGTCATACACACTTACTGAAACAGTGTCAGGAATGTAAAATCTGGTAACTTCGCTTCCTAAATTCAGTGTTTCAAGTTTTCTATTTCCATCTAGTGCAGCATAACTAATCCCACCGCCATGAAGAGAAATTACTTTCAAGTTATTACATTCATAAAATTCTTGAATATCGAAGCTTTTTGTTCCTAAGAATGTAATTTCCGTTAATGACGGCATCTCCTGGAACGGTTTTGTCCCAAAAGAAGTGACTTCTGCAGGAACAGTAAGACTTTCCAACTTGCTCTTGCAAAATGCATAACTTCCAATTTCTGATACCGTTGGGGGAACCGTAAAACTCTTTTCTGTTTTTGTGACAGGGTAGCTGATAAGTTTTGTTTTATCAGCACTATAAATTATGCCGTCCTCCTCAGTATATGATGTATTTCCGCTTGCTATAGCAATTTTTTCTAATGCCATGCATCCCCAAAAAGCATTTCCTAAACTGGTGACGCTTGCAGGAATCGTGACCTCCGCAAGTTTTGTGCAAGATTTGAATGCACCAGCATCAAGTGTTGTCAGCCCTTCATGTAGCGTTATTTTTGTTAAACCTGAACAATAGCCAAAAGCACCGTCTCCAATTGTTTGAACAGACGCAGGAATTTCAATTTCTGTTAGTCCTCTGCAATTATTAAATGCTTTTGTTCCTATGCTCACTACTGTTTCGGGCAAAATAATAGAAATCATGTTTGCACAATCCTCAAAATATGCCCCACTTGATTTGTCCAGCTCAGTCAGTCCCGTTGTTTCAGACAAATCAAGCGCAATATATGCCGATGAATTGTTTCGCATTGCAGTCCGTATTGCATTTATCGTTTCAGCGGAAATCTCGCCAGACAGTTTGATATTTCCAATCGCACCATGTGCAAGACCTTCAATAACAGACTCTACGGTATCAGCAGTTGCAGCAATCTCTTTTGAAGAATCGAGTTTCCACTGTGCATATAATTTGTATGTTGCACACTCATTATCTGCAAGATTTTTCCAGCCTAATGTAATTTGCGTACCGTCAGTATATTCAACTCCACCATTTTCGCTCAATGACCATCCTAAAAATTCATAGGCAGAACTATTCAGTCCTAGGCTCGTTTTTGTTCTCAGAGTAAACGGCGAATCAGCATTTACAATGGCACTTCGATATGTTCTCGTCTGTTCCGTTATGCTTCCAGACGGCGTATATGTAAAAGCTGCATCCGAGGCAAAGAATGTATTTGCATCGTATATCAAGTATGCCTGTTTTTTTGCCCACACTGCATTATATTCACCGCTTCCTCCTTTTCGCATTGTAATTTCTTTCCCATCGGGTATTAACGTATAATCAGTAAAAGTTCCGTCATCGTTATATCTGCCAACTGTGTATGTCCAATAATACTTACCACCAATTGTAGAAACTTTTACAGTATCAACGATCGGATTGCGATGACCAACCCAACCCACAAACACATATCCGTCACGCTCAAAGGTATTATTCCGTAATCTTTGTGCAACACCTACCGTAAAAACTTGCGTAACTTTTGCGGGATTTGCACTTCCATCATTTGCATTAAAAGTGAGCGTGAATGTTTCTGCGTCAGGAGAAGTACCTTCCGTCTTACCTTCTGCGTCAGTTGTCTTTGTCGTAACCGTGCCGTCAGCCGCTACGGTCGTTTCCGTCCTGCTGGTCTGATTGCCCTCGCTGTCGGTTTTTGTTACGGTGGTGTCACTCGTGGTCTTGCCGTCGGCGGTCGTCTCAGACTCCGTTTCGGTAACAATCGTTGACTTATCCGCATTGGTTACTGTTGTTTTGGAAGATTCACTTGAAGATCCGTCGGCCTTTTCCGTCTTGGTGCTTTCTGCCTCGATTTTCGTGCCGTCTGATTTTACGGCCTTCTCGGTCGTTTCCGTGACTTTTGAGCCGTCTTCTTTTGTGGTCACCTTTTCGATTTTTTCTGATTCATAGGAATCCGCTCCCACTTCGTTCGTCGTGGTAGTCCTAGTCTTTTTGTCTTCAGAAATTGTCGTTGTCGTCTTTACAAAATAGGCGAACAAGGTCACATCGCCCGTAACAGCCTTTCCGGTGTAGTCCGTGCCGTCTACCGTAAACCAGCCCTTAAAGTCGTAGCCTTCTTTTGTGGGATTTATTGTCGCTGAAAGACTTTTACCTCTTTCAACACTTACTGTCGTTGCATTTGCCCCCACCGCCGTATACAGTGTGACGGTGTACTTTGTCGTTTCGGGCTCAGTATTGCCGCCATCTCCGCCATCGCTTGAACAAGAAATAAAAAGAGTCGCAAACACAGCAAGCAAGGCCAGCCAAATAAAGTTCCTTTTTTTCATAAAGATTCTCCTCTCTAAACGAATTGTGACTGCATGAATAGAAAAATTCACACATCTAAATTAGATGTATATTTTACAGCCAAATACATCACTTTTCAAGAAAAATTAAGATTCTACACAATCATTTTGCTTGTACAGTTCTTTTTAAACATCGTCATACTGTGTATATGGAAAAATTGCGAGATGCCTTCATTCGAAATTTAAAATATTATCGAAAACAAAAAGGATTGCGCCAGCTTGACCTAGCACTAGAAATCGAAAAGAACACAAATTACATCAATAGCATTGAAAACAGCAAATATTTTCCCTCACCAGAGACAATTGAGCAGATTGCAGAAATCCTCGGTGTCGAGCCAATGCAACTTTTTGACAGGGGTGCCCCGCCTTTATCAATACGCACGAATCCGCCCGCCGATACAAAAGAAATCCGCTCGCAGCTTGAAGCAGAAATTCTTGAAAGCATTTCAAAGGCTTTCGGAAAGATTGAGAGATAAGTTCATCTAAAATTTGCTTTTTCAAAAGATACCTATAATATAATTTACCGAAATCAATTTTGGTAAACACCAGAGGTATCCATTGATTTGTATATTTCCCATCGGTGGATTTTCGGATTATGTCAGGGAAAACGCACATAACAGCAAACTGATTGGAATAAATGACATATACCCTCTTCATAAAAGCAATCATTTTCTTTACAAATCCTGCTTATGCCTTATAATTAAAAGCATGAAACGCAATTTTTTCGTTTCCGCAACGGTTTTACTCTTGTCTCTTTCTGCTTGCCGAGAAAAAATTCCAGACTTGCATCCTACATCTGATAATCCAGTCACCATTTCCCTCTGGTATGATGCCACGGTTACCGAAGCAGGCGCTCCCCCGGCAGACTGGATTGCCTATGAAATCATCCGCGAAAAATTCGGAATCAAGCTGGAGCTTACAATGCTTCCATCCAATGCCGCAGACAAAAATGTAAAAGTGAATGCAGCGGCGGAAGGAGACTCTCTCCCTGACATGGTGGTCGTAAATCGTGAGCCGCTTTTAAATCTGATTCAAAAAGACCTCATTATGCCGGTTGACGACCTGTATCCCCTCATGCCCAACCGAAGCGAAAAAATGTACAACGAGACATCCCGCCGCTTTGCCACCGTTAAAGGAAAGTGCTATGGCTTCTCTACGCCGGGCGGAAAGATTCAGAAAAACGAAGGCTTGCTTATCCGCAAAGACTGGCTGGATAACCTCGGGCTTTCCGTTCCCCAAACCATCGATGAGTACCTTGATGTAATGCGGGCCTTTACCCACAATGACCCGGACAAGAACGGTAAAGATGACACTTACGGCTACGGAGCTTTCATCGAAATAAATTCTTATGAAGAGGGTCTGGGGCGTCGCTTAGACCCGATTTTCGGAGCTTACGGAATGGCTGGAACATGGAACATGACAGAAAAGGAAGCTGGTCTTAATGTGCGAAAGCCCGCCTACTTTGACGCTCTAAAAACGATTATGACAATGCAGGAGGAAGGTCTTATCGATCCCAACTGGCTGGGGTATAAAAAAGACGATTTTCGCGCCGCATGGAAACAGGGACGCTTCGGAATCATGCGCGAGCAGCACTCGGCTTATGCGTCTGAATCAAATTATGCTCCCTTTGACCGCCGATTTCCTGAAGGCTCATGGATTGTCATCGATCCGCCTGTAGGTCCCGACGGAAAGAGTGCGGTCGGCGTTTACACAATCCCCTATACAACGCTCGTCATTTCAAAAAAAGCTCAAAAAGAAGGGAAAGCTCCCCTTATCGCGGCCTTGCTTGAATGGATGGTCAGCGATGAAGGCTATTATCTTTTGGGATGGGGGCAGGAAGGCGTCAACTTTGTCTTTAACGAAAATCATATTCCCGTTACAGATGGAATTCCAGATCCATCGAAGGGATTTACAAAAGCCGCCCAGCAGCCTCTCACACAGCTCAGAAACATGGTATTCTGGCACAGTGACGCAGAACTGGTCAGCCGCTACCCTACCTACACCACAGAAGTCAGCCACAAAACAATGAGTGCGCTGACAGTCCTCAGGGAAATGCAGCAGAAGGCATGGACAAATGCAACCGGCTCAGACACACTCCCACTTCCCGACACTGAATTAAAACAATTCTATGAGCAGGGGCTTTTGGATTTTGTCACAGGAAAAAGCCCCCTCACAAAAGAAAACTGGTCGGCATGGATTGAAGAATTTGACCGTCTCGGCGGGAAAAAATGGGAAGAGGAAGGTATCGAAAAGGCCAGACAGTCTAATTATCTCTACTAAAATGAAGTATCATAAATTTTATAGCAAAGCCAGCCGGTTTTTGCTATAATAGTTTCCATGAAATTGAAATCGATAAGAACTAAGCTGACCCTGTTGCTTTTTTGCATCGCCCTTATTCCACTTCTTATTGTTATCGGCTTCTACCTTGTAATCAACATTTCAAGTTCCATCGATAACGCAAAATCAGACGGTCTTTTGCGTAATTCAATCGTCAACGAGCATATAACTGAACATTTTGAGCGGAATCTTGCCGTCCTAAGAACAATCGCACGAAATCCAATGACCATTCATTACACTCAGGCACAGGCAGGCGAACGCGATTTTCTCATGGAGCAAACTCTCAGCCGCACCAACGATGTATTCAACGACACAGACAATATGATTATCACCAACAAAAACGGAGACCAGCTTGCCCGCAGTGATACATATCCACTGATTAATGTAGAGCACCGCCGTTATTTCCATGAGGCCATGCAAGGCTCAGAATATGTTTCCGATGTTCTCATCAGCCTTGCAAATAACCGTCTGATTACGGTTTTGGAAGTACCGGTCTTTGACGAAAACAACAAGGCGATTGGCATGGTACAGCGAGACTATGACCTTTCCGCCTTGCAGCAATATGTTAAAGAACTCTCTTCGGCAAACACGCGGGTCATGATTACAGACAGCGTGGGAAATCTGGTCGCCCATTCAGAAGAAACCCTTGAAAGCAATCAGCTCATAGGACTGAGCACAAATCCCGCTGTGGCGGCGGCTCTGGCTGGCAAAAAAGGCTCTATCGATGCCGTTCTCCCTGTTAACGGGGGCAGTAAAAAAGAACGGATGCTGGTCAGCTATTCAAAAAATGAAATTTCGGGCTGGGTCATCATAACGGAACGCTCATACCGCTACATCTGGCAGCAAGTTGTGACCGATGCTCTAGTGGCCGTGATTATCGGTGGAATCATGCTTTTCGTACTGGCTCTCGTCTCCGCCTTTATAGCCGAAAAAGCGACCAGAAAAATCCGTGCGATTTCAAGCCTTGTTGACCGTGCCGCAGACGAGTCTGGGGATTCTGTTTCACTCTCAGAACTGGGAGATGATGAGTTAGGAAAGATGGCACAGGCAATCAGCGAAATCCGCTCCTCACGGGATTCCTACAGAAAAGACGCTGAAATCGACAAGCTTACAGGTCTCCTGAACAAAACGACTTTTGAACGCCTCTGTCGCAGAAACCTTGCCGAAAATCAGCCTGGAACTTTCACCGCCCTCATTGTCATTGATCTCGACCATTTTAAAGAAGTAAACGATACTCTCGGACATCAGACAGGAGATGCCCTGCTACACGATTTTGGCGAAGTCCTCAGACGACTCTTCCGCCCCACGGATTTGGTCGGTCGTTTTGGAGGTGATGAATTTGTCGTCTTGCTCAATGACCTTCCAGGCAAAGAAATCGCCCTGCAAAAAGCCAGGCGTATTGTTGAGGCGGCGACCACGATTCTTACCGGCATAGACACAATTAAAGTCAGCGCCAGCGTAGGCATAAGCTCAACCCCGCTGCACGGAGTTGATTACGATTCACTCTTCGCCATTGCCGATAAATCAGTTTATGCCGTAAAAGAAAACGGGAGAAACGGAATCTGTTACGGAAATGAAGAAGTTCTCCGCTCAGAATAGTTATCACTTTGTCTCAAAATATGATAAAATATATATTTGAGGAATAAAAATGCTGAATGTAGATACAATTAAAAACGGTTTGGTCATTGACCACATTAAGTCAGGTTTCGGTCCGCAGATTTTTCACTTTTTGGGTCTGGACAAGGCTGATTTTTCCTGTGCCCTTATCATGAATGTCTCTTCAAAAAAATCCGGCAGAAAAGACATCATAAAAATCGACAATATAATCAATATTGACTATTCTGTGCTAGGCTTCATCGATCCCAACATCTGCATCAATGTTATTAAAGATGAGAAAATCGTCCGTAAAATCAACATGGAATTGCCGGAGCGGGTTGAGAATGTCATTCACTGCAAAAATCCCCGCTGTATCACCGTCACAGAAAATTATGTGCGTCCGGTATTCAAACTTATTAACCGCGATAAGGCTCAGTATGCCTGCGAATATTGTGATGCCCTCTACTCTGCGGGTTCAATAGACTAAAAATCAAATAATTACTACAAATAAAATGGAGATAAAATGAAAAGCAATTTTCTTTCAAAAGCAGTTTCCACCTACAACAAGACAAGTTTAATCCTACGGATTTTCATCGGAATTGTCATCGGCGCTCTTCTGGGGATCTTAATACCATCCCAGCAGTGGCTTGGTTTTTTCGGTAACCTATTCGTTGGCGCGCTTAAAGCCGTCGCTCCGGTTCTCGTTTTCGCACTCGTCACGGCCTCTCTGGCAAAAGGCGGGGCAAAACTTGACAATCGCTTTAGGACGGTCATTTTTCTTTATATTATCACCACATTACTGGCTTCATTTGTAGCCGTTACCGCAAGTTTTCTTTTCCCACAGACAATCACCCTCGTCCAGGAAGCAGAAACAACGGCAGCCCCGACAGGAATCGCCGAGGTCTTAAAGAATTTACTGATTAATGCTGTTTCAAATCCTATTGATTCCCTTATCCGTGCGAATTATATTGGTATTCTCGTCTGGGCTTCTCTTTTTGGTATCGCTCTCAAATCATTTGCAAGCGAAAGCACGCAACGGGGCATGAGCGATATTGCAGAAGCCGTCTCAAAAATAGTCCGCTGGATTATCAATCTCGCTCCTTTCGGAATTCTGGGGCTTGTATTCACAACCGTCGCAACGAACGGCGTGGGCATTTTCAAGAATTACAGTTCTTTACTGGCTGTACTCATCGGCTCAATGCTTTTCATGTCATTTATCGTTTCTCCGCTTATCGTAGCAATTATCCTGCGTTGCAATCCTTATCCTCTTGTCTGGCGCTGCATTAAAACAAGCGGAATTACAGCCTTCTTTACACGAAGTTCAGCCGCAAACATTCCGGTCAACATGGAGCTTTGCGAAGATTTGGGCTTGGACAAAGAAATGTATTCGGTATCTATTCCGCTTGGAGCGACCATCAACATGGATGGTGCGGCAGTAACGATTGCAATCATGACTCTTGCAGCGGCTCACACTCTTGGTATCTCCGTTGACATTCCTACGGCAATCATTCTCTGTCTCTTGGCAACGCTGGGGGCATGTGGTGCTTCTGGCGTGGCGGGCGGTTCCCTGCTTTTGATTCCCATGGCCTGTTCCCTTTTCGGCATTTCAAACGACATTTCAATGCAAGTCGTGGGCGTAGGCTTTATCATCGGAGTCGTTCAGGACAGTCTCGAAACCGCCCTCAACTCATCTGGCGATGTACTCTTTACGGCAACAGCTGAATATAAATCATGGTTGCAACAGGGAAAGGCCCTTCCTGAATTTTTAAAGAAATAAAACCTGACTGTCCTAGCCCCGTTTTTTTTTGCAGCCGGGGCAGTCACTTTTTCCACAAGTACATCCGCAGCCCCCCTTTTTCCTCTGCCTGATTACAGATTTAAGGGCAAAGGCAGCCGCAATAATCACAAGTGCGGCGACAACAATATCAGCAATCATCCTAAAATCCCCATCCCGATTATGCGGACTAAAAGCGAGCAAAGCCAGGCCACCGCACACTGGAAAATCACGAGTCCCACAGCCCATTTTGTGCCAAGTTCCCGCTTAACCGATGCGACGGCCGCTACACAAGGCGTATACAAAAGGCTGAAGACCAAAAGACTTGCAGCCGTCAGCGGAGAAAGAATCGCACTCACGCCGTCTGCAAACAAAATCTCAAGTGTAGAAACCACACTCTCTTTTGCCATAAATCCGCTTACAAGGGCCACAGAAATCTGCCATTCACCAAGTCCAGCGGGTTTCATAATCGGCACAATCAGTTTTGCGATTGAGGCCAGCATGCTCAGTTCCGCATCATCCACCAGCTGCAATTTCCAGTTAAAGCTCTGCAAGAACCAAACTACAATCGTGGCGACAAAAATAACCGTAAAGGCACGCTGCAAAAAGTCCTTTGCTTTTTCCCACAAAAGTTGAGCCGTATTCTGTAGTCCAGGCAAGCGATAATTCGGAAGCTCCATCACAAAAGGAACAGCCTCACCTTTAAAAAGTGTTTTGCGGTAAAGGAAAGCCGCAGCCACCCCCACAAGAATTCCCAAAAGATATAAGCCAGTCATTATCAGACCGCCGTATTTGGGAAAGAAGGCGCTTACAAAAAAAGCATAAATCGGAAGTTTTGCCGTGCAGCTCATAAAAGGCGTCAGCAAAATCGTCATGCGGCGGTCACGCTCGCTGGGAAGCGTTCTTGTCGCCATAACAGCCGGAACAGAACAGCCGAACCCAATCAAAAGAGGTACAATACTGCGGCCAGAAAGACCGATTTTTCGGAGAACTTTATCCATAAAGAAAGCGACGCGGGCAATATAGCCGGAATCTTCCAGCAAGGACAAAAAGAAAAAAAGAGTGACGATAATCGGAAGGAAGGAAAGTACGCTTCCCACACCTGCGAAAATACCATCAATCACAAGCCCGTGAAGCACTTCATTCACCCCCACCGAAGTAAGGGCCGTGTCAGTCAGTTCGGTCACTTTGTCTATGCCAGTCTCCAAAAGCTCCTGCAGAAAAGCCCCAATCACATTAAAGGTCAGGTAAAAGACCAGAGCCATAATTACGATGAAAGAAGGAATAGCCGTCCACTTTCCGGTAAGAATACGGTCAAGTTTCTGACTACGCAACCTCTCCTTGCTTTCCTCCGGCTTTTTTACAGTCGCATCGCAAAGCCGATAAATAAAGGAATAACGCATATCGGCGATTGCAGCGCTACGGTCAAGATGACGCTCCTTCTCCATTTGCAGGCTGATGTGTTCAAGGGTCTCTTTTTCGTTTACATCGAGGTCGAGCTTGTAAAGAATCAGCTTGTCCCCCTCAAGCAGTTTGCTCGCCGCAAAACGAGAAGGGATTTTCGCCTTTTCCGCGTGGTCTTCAATCAAATGGATAGTAGCGTGAAGGGCACGGTGAACAGCTCCGCCCTTATCCGTCTTATCACAAAAATCCTGCCTGAGAGGTGGCTCCTGATATTTCGCCACATGAATCGCATGCTCCACCAGCTCTTCAATACCCTGATTTTTTTTTGCAGAAATAGGAACCACCGGAACACCCAAGAATGCTTCCATGCTGTTCACATCGATAGTTCCACCGTTTTCAGTCACTTCGTCCATCATGTTAAGGGCGACCACCATCGGAATATTAAGTTCCAGCAGCTGCATGGTCAGATAGAGATTTCGCTCAATATTTGTAGCGTCTACGATATTGATTATGGCGTGAGGTTTTTCATCAAGTACGAAATTTCGGGAAATAAGCTCTTCACTGGAATAAGGCGACATTGAATAAATGCCAGGCAAGTCCGTGATTACAGTGTCATCGTGTCCTCTGATTGCGCCTGATTTTCGGTCAACCGTAACTCCTGGGAAATTTCCCACATGCTGGTTTGCCCCTGTCAGCTTGTTAAAGAGCGTGGTTTTTCCGCTGTTCTGATTTCCTACCAGGGCAAAAGTTAATGTCGTTCCGTCAGGAAGAGGATTTCCGTCACCTTTTGCGTGGAATTTTCCCCCCTCACCCAAACCAGGGTGTGCCGAATTTTTGGGCGTTTCCGCCGCAGGCGACGGTCGGGCTACTACACGAGCACTCACTTCAATTTTTTCAGCATCCGCAAGGCGAAGAGTAAGCTCATAAGCGTGCAGACGGAATTCCATCGGATCACCAAGAGGCGCGTATTTTACGAGTGTGATTTCTGCCCCAGGAATAAGGCCCATATCAAGAAAATGCTGGCGAAGCTCACCATTTCCACCCAGTTTTTCAATACGGACAGTCTCACCAATCTTAATTTCATTCAATCTATTCATTATTATTCCTCATGAGCACTTTTCACAGATCCGCCTTCGATTTCAAGCTAAAGGCAGAGGAGGCTGTTCCATTCATTTTCAATGCACTCTGCTTTAATTCCTGCTGTTTGAATCTCAGCATGAGCCTGAATATCGGACTATTTCTCCCGAATCATAATCTGTGACTTACTTTTATCAACGATATTTTCTTCCATGATTATATCACCGATTTCATCCGCCGTCACGCATCCCGAAAGAAGGTTCTTTACGCTGTCGATTTTTCCCTTTACATCCGCCTGAACCGAAGACCGCTCAAAGGCAAGGTCGCAGCCTTCCATAGTGCAATTTTCCAGCACCAGGTTTTTGCAATAGCAGAAAGGCTGTGTTCCGATAATCCGGCAGTTTATGAGGGTAAGGTTTTCCGAGTACCAGCCCAAATATTCGCTTCTAACAGTGCTGTTCCGCACAGTCACATTTTTAGTGTGCCAGAAAGCGTCTTTTGTGTCCAAGTCCGAATCGCAAATCTCAATGTCCCGGTTATACTGGAAAGAATATTTTCCCTTCATTTTGAGGCCGCTGATTTTCGCGTTCTCCACCTCAAAGAAAGGATATTCTGACTCATGAATCGTCGTGTTTTCCACAGTGAGATTCCTGCATTTCCAGATGAATTCAGGAGAAGAGACGCTGCTGTTTTTGAGAGTGATGCCCTCACATTCCCGCAAGGCCTTGATTCCGTTGAGTTTGCATGAGTCTATTTCAATATTCTTGTCATACCAGAGGGCAGCCCGACAATTTTCGGTAAGTTCGCTTCCGCTGATTTTCGCGTCCGTCACATGCCAGAATGGATAGCGCAGATTCATAAAGCAGCCTTTTACTTCGATGCTGCCGGCTTCCTTTAAGGCAGACTCGCCGTCACGGGGACCGTCAAAGCGGCAGTTTTTCACCAAGGAATTTTTTATGCCATAGAGGGCGCGCTCTTCGTCAAAAGTCTGATTCTCAAAATTGTGTTCAAAATTCATATTGTATTAAATATAATAAGAAAAGTGATGTTTCGGCAAATTCTTTGCGTCCCAAAAGCCTTTTATTCTTTCAGCGAGAATACTGCCGTCACGCTGCCTTTGCCGAGAACAGCCTTCAGTTCTGCCTGACTCAGTCCTGTGACTTTTCCCAGCCGCGTAAAATTCCAGCTGTTGGTGTCGTAGTAGATTGTAATCTGGTTTCCCTGATAGAGAATGATGTCTCCCGCCTCGGTGGTAATCTGCGTGTCTGTGCGGGGAAGGCTTGTTCCCAGAGAGCCGACTTTCTCAAACGAGCCGTAGTCGCTCATGTGTACGGTGAGCGGACCTTTTTCAAGCAGTTCCGCAAAGGCAAGGGCGGACTTGTTCTCTGCAAGTGTCGCAGTCAGCGTATGTTCTCCATTGTCGCCGGTGATTTTTATGCTGATCTTCATACTTCCTCCCTGAGCGGTAGTTTTTGGCTCGCTTTCCCCGAGGGCATTGTCTGCAGAACCGTTCGCACAGGCGGCAGCCAGACAGAAAACTGCGCCCAGCAGGAAAAATACATGCTTTATCTTTTTCATGATTTTATTCTAGCGTTACAACGGAGATATTTCCAATACTTTGTTTTTATGGCAGGAAATGCTTTTGGGGTATGGGGCGAAGGAAAGGTCAGACTGTAGAAAATCAGCGTTTTGAAATCTCAGATTATTGCAGGCGGCAGGGCATAAAGATTGATGCATGGATTGAAGAAACAATCAGCGGAACAATAGACCCCAAAAAGAGGGAACTTGGAAAATTGGTGAAAAATGTTGAGCATGGAGATTTGGTTATTTGTTCTGAATTGAGCCGCCTTGGCAGAAGTCTTTTTATGATAATGTCAATTCTGAATCTTTTGATGGAAAAAGTGAGGGAATTAACTTGATGGATATGTCGATTTTATCGGTTCCCAGCCAGATTCAAAGCCGTTGAAAATAGCGTTAGAGTACATAAGGGCGAGTTACAAAGTTCCACAGTTTGTCGTCCTTCACAAAAGACCATGGAATAAAATGATCAACGGCATTTTCAAACGAGGCTCTTGAAAGTTTTTTGCCGCAGTAAAAACAAGTCGCCTAACCAAATTCAAAAAGAGCTTTTCTATATGAATCTAGATTTTTTCTTTCGGTCGATTTATCAAGTTTACCAGCAAGCTGATACGAATCTTCTTCTCTATTTATGCTTTCCAGATATTTTATCCATTCAAAATAATTGATTTTCTCAAAATCACTGCGATATTTTGCGAGGGTAAGGAAAAAATCTTTGTTCAGATAGATTCCGTCCCATTTTTGAGTTTTTGAAAAATGGTAAAGCTGCCACTGAGTATCCGCACAAAATGCACCCAAAACATACTTTGTAACCACAGATTTTTTTATGTTATTTGCCAGTTCAAGCTGCTGCTCGCTTTTGAGTCCTTCAAATGCGAATTCGGTCTCAGTCGCTGAATAAGCGTATTTCTCGCAGAAATCAAACAGGATTTTCTCTATGACTGACTTTTTCCCATTTGAGTTTTCCGGCATTTGTTTGAGTTTAAATCTACAAGAAGTGCGTGATTGATAAGGGTTATAACATCTTGATCCGAAAGTGTTTTAAATGGAAGAAGGTTTTCTTTTGAATCCCAACCGGAAACTGATGTAAATGCCCCAGACTGCTCATTTAAACGAAGTTTTTTTGTGACAGTGTTTAAACTCATATCTGTTCATTTCCTTTGTCTAATTCTGACAAGGTGATTTTTTTATATGCATCTTTTTTGGCATTAGGGTGCGGTTCAAGACCGATAATCGTGATGTCATTTTGGGCAGGGGCAT
>JAFUHS010000024.1 GCA_017468745.1 Treponema sp.
CCGCCATTTTTTGCAAGCTCTTCAAAAGCTGCCCGAAAAGAATTTGTATTGTCAAAAACACCGTCGTTCTTGCCACCGAAATCCTTGATATTAATCTCTGTCATAGAAAATCCTCATATTCACTTTTTGGGATTCTACTATTATAAACACTATTTTCCGCTTGAAAAGACAAGATTTTGATATGATTTTGCATTTTTGCGATTAAAAGGATACAAGTTCAAGCAGCTTTCGGGCTTCTTCTTTTGTCATAGTATAGCCGTGCTTTTCCTGTAAAGATGAATCGTAGTCAGAAAGAGTGCCGTCATCGTGCAGGACTTTCGTGCCGTATTCCCGCCAGCCGCACAATGCGCTTCCCTTTTCGGGGTAAACAGCCCTGGTGCCTTCCTCGTCCGTCCAAAGGGCAAGGTCGTAACGGTCGGTAATGCGGCAGTCGATGAGGGCGATTGAATCCCAGCGGTCAAGGCTGTCTGGCTTTCCCGTTCCCTGAGAGCGACCGATATAAATCTCAGCGTTTTTGCCTCGGTCGTCGGCAGTGAAGTCGCAGTCGATGAAGACAAATCCCGGCTTTGAATTCCATGCCCGGCTCTGAAGGACATAGGCAGGCCGGTCTCTTCCACGGTTATCGTCGCGGGTGTGAAGGGTGCACTTTTCAAAGACAGAATAATTGCAGTAGCCCCAGATAAAATCCACATCGCCAGTGACATAGCAATTCTTGAAGTGAGAAATTCCCTTTACATGAATGGTGTCCTGCCGGCTTAAAAAGCGCATTCCCTCGCAAAAAAGCTTTCCCGTCTGACAGTGAAAGCAAATCGCCTCCGCCTGATTTCCCAGAGAAGCGTCATCGCAAGTTTTGACATGAGTGTTCTCAATCGTAAAATTTTTAAGCGTGACAGAAGTGCATTTTTCGCCAAAAGTAAGAACAGCCCGATTTTCTGTGTCCTTGTGGAAAGCCTCGCAATTTTCGCCACGGAGGGCACATTTTGAAGCATCCCCGGAAACGCTCTCAATCAAAAGAGGATTTGGCAGATTATAAAAAATCCTCTCATGATTAAGAGCCTTGTGTTCCCCGTCCTCCAGAAGAATATGAACCATCTCGTCAGAAGGGGTGATTTTTGAAAAAAATTCATCCAGAGAGTCTTTACTTGTAAGCGTAATTTCCATAATTAATTTCTTGCCAGTTCCACAATCCACTTTGCCGTGGCTTCGATTCCGGCACTGGTGCTGTTAATCATCATGTCGTAGTTCTTGCGGTCGCCCCAGATGTTTTCGGTGAAAGTGTTGTAGTGGTTTGCACGGCGTTTGTCAATCTGGATAATCGTTTTTTTTGCGCAGGATTCGGTTTCCTTGTAGATTTCCTCAATCCGCTTGACTTTTGCATCGATGTCGGCGTAGATGAAGACATTGAGCAGGTCTTTGTTGTCGATTTGGTCAGAAATTGAGAGAATGTAATCTGCGCAGCGGCCGACAATCACACAGGGTTTTTCCGTGAGGCCGAGGATAATTTTTCGCTCAGCGTTGAAAATCTGGTCTGCGAGGGGAAGGTTTGTCTGCCCGACCGGCTGACCGACTCCGCCCGCACTGGTTCCTGCATAGCTCGTTCCCAAAAGAAGATTGTAAAGCCAGCCGGAAGAAAGATTCTGCTCGGTTTTTTTGATGAACTCCGCAGAAAGACCGCTTTCTTTTGCCGCCATGTCGATGATTTCTTTATCGTAGAAGGCATAGCCCAGCTGTTCAGCGACCATTTTACCAATCAAGCGACCGCCTGACCCATATTCCCGGCTGATTGTGATATATTTTTTCATGTTTTGCCTCCGTTTATAGATTTTTAACAGAAGTTATTATATCATAGAATTCTAAAAAACGGGGGATAAAAATGACAGGCTACGAAAAAATTGCAGTTCTTCTCACTGAACTGGGAAGCGAAACAAGCGAAAAAATTCTTTCGATTCTCAAACTCTCTCCCGCTCAAATGAATAAAATCAGCAAAAATATCATGAATCTTGGCACTTACAATCCCCGGAACCTGCTCCATGTACAGCGGGAAACAGCCGTTCTCGAAGAAGTAAAACGCTTCGGTGAGTTGCGGGGCATTTACAGAGAGGTAGCCCCGCAAAACGGCGGATTTATCATGGTGGACGATAAGCTGGAAAATCTCAAAAAAGAAGTTCCCAAAAGCCCGGAGGATGTGGCTAACCTGCTCCGCAGCTGGATGGACAGCTAAGAGCAAAATGAGCCGATAAAATTGCGAAATTCGTGATTTTAGAGCCTTTTTGAGGTAAAATGAGCCGATATTTTTGCAATTTGAGCCGATAAATATGCTCTTTTATCGGCTCTTTTGTCTAATTTTGAGCCGATATTTTTAAAATTTGAGCCGATAATTTACATTTTTCCCTTGACATTCGCAAAAATGAGCCGATAAAATTAGTCATGGCTCTGGAGAACAAACTCTTTCTTCTATACAAGAAAAACATTCCCATTCTTCTCTTTGAACAGGACAAGGATGAATACATCGTTGCCATAAAAAAGATTTTCAATCTGCTCCATCTTCCGCCTCATCTTTTTACAAATGGAGTCGCATCAGAAGAAAACGAATACGGTCTTTGCCAGAAGCTAGAGGAATTCTTCAACAACCGCATGATTCCTTACACCCGCCGGGATTTCCGCACCATGCTTTCCGAGCTTGAGCTCAAATCAAACGAAGAACTTGCAAGAAAAAGCTACTATTTAAGTCTTTCCGACCAGTACTGGATTTGCAATATGAGTGACATGGGCAGAATCTGGTGGGAAGACATCAATTTTTTCACCAACGACTATGACGATGCAATCGGGTTGCGATTAATGAGCGCATCTAAAGCCCTCAACAAACATTCAAATTCTCTTTCTCCAGACAACACCACCAACGGCGAGCTTCCCAAACGCTGGGTTCGCAAAAACGGAAAGAATTTTCTCGAAAAAGCAGGAACAGGTACCGAACAGCAGGAAGCCCTTAATGAAGTGCTTGCAAG
>JAFUHS010000025.1 GCA_017468745.1 Treponema sp.
AGAATTCGACACAGAATTCATAAAAAAAGGCGACGGGATTTCAATCAGCAAAAAAAGACGCTGATAAAAAGGATTAGCGTGGACTTAAAAAGAAATAAATCCGCGTGCATCTGCGTCCATCCGCGTCTAATTTTCTAAGTGTATCCGCAGCTAACTAACTTTTCTCCCTATACCCAAAATCTTTCATTTCTGATAGAATACTTTCTATATTATGAAAAAGCGTTTTCAGCAAACGGATTTTTGGTGCGATTTTAAGTGTGCCCACGGCTGGAGCAAAGTCAGCTCGGGCGATGTGAATATTCTTGTCCGCACATTCAAAAAAGCATTTCTCTCTTTTTCTCTTGCCTATATCCCCATGGCTCCAGAAAAGGAAGCACTCGAAAGCGATGAGTCATATATTAAGCGGGTGGGGGAGCTTTCTTCTCAGATAAAAGGCCTTCTTCCCAAAAACACCCTCTGCCTGCGCTACGACCTTCCCCTGGATTTTCCCACCTGTGAGGAGCGGGATTCATTCGTTAAAAATTTAGCCTCACTTTCAAAAAACACGAAAGTCAACATCAAAAAAAATAAAGTTGACATTCAGCCGCCGGACTCAACCTTCCTTGACCTTTCAAAAAGTGAGGAAGATTTGCTGGCCTCCATGAAAAACAAGTGGAGATACAATGTCCGCTATGCCGCAAAGCACGAAGTTCAGGTGAGGGCAGTCACGGCAGATTCAGTCGATTTTGAAAAAGATTTGGATTCATTTTATGGGCTTTACAAAACCACGGCCAGCCGGGACGGAATCGGTTTGCATCCCAAAAGCTACTACAAAGACCTGCTTGAGCGGGGAGCAAAATCCGAAAAATCTGACGGTACAGAAAAAACAAAAATCACCCTCTACATTGCAAGCCACGAGGGAGAAGACCTGGCGGCAATCATCACGCTTTTTAATGAAAGCGAGGCCATTTACCTTTACGGCTGCTCAGGAAACAATAAGCGAAACCTCATGCCGGCTTACCTTGTTCAGTGGACCGCAATTAAGGACGCAAAGGCTTTCGGAAGCAAAATCTACGACTTTTACGGAATGCCGCCCACGGACGATGAAAATCACCCCATGCACGGCCTTTATCTCTTTAAGACAGGCTTCGGTGGCGCCCATGTGCACAGGCCGGGCAGCTTTGACATCCCGCTTTCATCTCTTTATTCGTTTTACACTCTGGCAGAAAATGCCCGCGCTTTCTGGCATAAAAAAATTCTGAAAAAAATCCGGGGAAGATAATGTATTCAAAAAATGATGCTGCCCTCACTCCGCCCATGGGCTGGAACAGTTATGACTATTACAACACAGGCGTAAATGAAGAGCAAATCCGTGCAAATGCGGAATACATGGCAAAAAATCTCAAATCTTCTGGCTGGGAATATATTGTCGTCGATATTCAGTGGTCAGATCCAAATGCCCTTGCCAGTTGATGACATCTGCAATACCAATATGTATCCTCAGAACCCCTATTCGGCGCAAAAAGAAATTGAAGCGATTGCCGCCGCAATAGAGAAATCCGGCCGCAGCATGGTCTTGAGCCTCAGCCCGGGGCCAGCACTCATCGAAAAAGCCTGGCATCTGCGAAAGTACGCCAATATGTGGAGGATTACCGATGATTTCTGGGATGAATGGTCTCTTTTAAAAGCTATGTTCGAGCGCTGCGAAGTCTGGCAGACACAGGTAAGTGAAGGCTCTTGGCCGGACTGCGACATGCTTCCTATGGGGATGTTGGGAAAAGGCTTTGCCGCCGAAAGAAAAACACGCTTTACCCGCGCAGAAGAGCAGACGATGATGACCTTGTGGTGTATTTTCCGCAGTCCCCTAATGATGTTAACCGAAGTAAAAGTGCGGTATCAGTAATAGGCTCTTAAAACGACACCTTGATCATAATTGCCGAAGCCTTTACCGAAAATATTCATTCCGCCAAGATGCTCTGCGTTTTCCTTCACGCCAAGCCTGACCTTTACAGAATGATGCTGCTCAAGATTCAAATCAGAAAGGGTGATGTCTGAAAGTTTTTCGTCATCGACGAAAGAGCCTTCCTTTGAGACGCAGAAATGCTTTAAAAGACCGTACTGGCTGCCCTCAAGCTTCCACCATTCTGGTGTGTATTTTCCCCGCTTATCTCCAAAATCCCCCGGACAAAGCCATGTTCCAATTTCAACTCCGTTAATCCAGACTGTAATATCGCTGGGCCAGTCAGAGTTCGTTCCGGGTGCCTCAGAAGAAAGTTCCGCGCTGACTTCGAGTTTGGTGAGTTCCCGCTCATCATACATTGTATTGTTTGGGAATTTGTATTCGACAAAGCCTGAGTTGCACCACAAAAGACCGGCTTTCATGCGATCCGGACTTAGGAAAGAAGACTGTACATCAAGCTGACCGATAATCTTTTCGCTGGAGCAGAGACCGCAGGGTGCGCTGACATGACAATCTGTAAAGATTCCCAGCGGCATTTCGATTTCCACATAATCCTCTTTTTCGCTCTGTTCATCGGGAAATTTAATGAGAAGCTCCTTGAAAGAGGGGTAGCAAACCTTTTGCGTGCCTTTTCTGGCTTTAACGCTGTTTGTTTCGATTAAGCCGGCAGATTCGAGAATAGAGATGTGTGTAGCCACCGTAGACTGTGGTAAATTAAGTTTTTCAGCAATCTCGTTGATATTCAGAATTTGCTTTTTCAGCAGGGCAAGAATCTCAACACGAGGTTTAGATGCAAGTGCTTTTAGTTTTTCAATGTCATCGACAGGATTTATTACAAGAATTGAATCCATCTTTTCTGAATCTGCCATATACTTTCCATTTTAATTTAAAGTTCGAAAATTATATCAACTTTTATTGATATAGTCCAGTAAAAAAGCAGCTTATCCGCCGGGATTTTTCCTGACAGATAAGTTGCCCTTACTCTGGGAGATTATTTTGGATCCAGCACATTCGCCATGCTTGAGTCAATTTCAAGAATGGTGAGAGAGCATGGTTTTGCAGGATAGGTGAAATTCTCAGAAACACCGTCGAATTTCTCTTCCACTGGCACGACCTGGTTTGGAACACGGAAGCTGTTCTCATCGTGGGAATCAATTCCCTGTAATAAAAAAAGGCACCTTCATCAAACAAAATTGCTTAATGAAAGTGCCTTTAACCTCTTATAGCAGATTATTTTTTCTGCCCGTAATAAGCGTTGGGGCCATGCTTACGCTGGTAGTGTTTGTCGATGATGTAAGCCGGAAGCTGAGTTGCCGCCGGATTTACTTGCAGCGTAATTGTCGCCATTTTTGCCACTTCCTCAAGAACAGCAGCATTGTATACAGCCTTGTCAGCAGAACTTCCCCAGGTAAAAGGTCCGTGACCTGCTACCAAAACCATAGTCGTTTCAGCCGGGTTCAAGCCCTCGTCTGCAAAGTGCTTTACGATAAGGTTACCGGTCTCCAGCTCGTAGTTCCGTGTAAGAGCATCTTTTGTAATATAAGGCGTACAGGGAACTGCCGTCTGGATATGGTCTGCATGGGTTGTGCCAAAAAGCGGGATAGGACGCTGTGCTTGAGCCCATGCAACCGCATAAGTCGAATGAGTATGCACGATGCCGCCGATTTTAGAGCCGCCCTTTGCAGCCCATTCCTTATAAAGGACGCAGTGGGTAGCCGTGTCGCTGGATGGGTTCAGCTTGCCTTCAACAACCTTGCCTTCCAAATCCACGATGACCATGCTGTCCACCGTAAGTTCCGGATAGGCTACCCCCGAAGGTTTAATTGCGAAAACTCCAGCAGCAGGATCAAAGGCCGACACATTGCCCCAGGTGTAAATCGCAAGTTTTTGAGCGGGAATCTGCATATTGGCTTCATATGCCTGCTCTTTTAAAGTCTGATAGCTCATGATTTTTTCCTTCTAACGCTTATTGTTCCAGTAGGCTGCGTTCCAGCGCAACTCATTGCGGACGGCAGGAATATTAGTGTCCTTTCCAATGACGACGCACTCTACGCCAACCATCTCGCTCCAGTCTCGGAGCATATCCGAAGTGACGATATTGCTGAATGCGGTGTGGTGACCGCCACCTGCCAGAATCCAGGCTTCGGCAGAAGTCTGTAAATTGGGGTAGGGCTTCCAGAGCATACGGGCGACTGGCAATTTGGGAAGAGGGGCTTCCGGCGGAATCACATTGATTTCGTTTACGACACAGCGGAAGCGATTACCCATATCAACGACGGCTGCAACAAGTCCTTCGCCTTCCAGCGTGTTGAAGACAAAGCGGGCCGGCGGCTCCCTGTCGCCGATTCCAAGATGATGCACTTCGATTTTCGGCTTAGAGACCGCAATTTCCGGGTCAACTTCCAGCATGTGGCTTCCCATGTTGGCTTCTTTGCCTTTGACCAGATTGTATGTGTAGTCTTCCATGAAGGCGTTGCCTTTCTTTCCTGCCACTACCTGACCGGCCGTCATCGCCTTGAAGGTGCGGACCAGGGCAGAAGTTTTCCAGTCGCCTTCCGCACCGAAACCGTAGCCGTCGGCAAGGAGCCGCTGGATAGCAAGACCCGGCAGCTGCTTCATGCCGTGCAGATCCTGAAAGTTGGTGCAGAGGGCTTTTCCGTCCTTGTCTTTGAGGAAGCGGCGGAGGGCAATCTCAATCTTTGCCTGCTCTTTAATCTGTCCGACGATAAAGTCCTTGTCGAAGCCGTTTCCAGTGTTAAAGTTGATTTCGTATTTCTCGTTATACTCGTCGTAAAGGGCATCTATGTCGCCCTGAGAGACTTCGTTCATGTAGGCGACCAGGTCACCAATACCGTAGTAGGGAACGCTCCAGCCGAACTTAATCATGGCCTCAACTTTGTCGCCATCGGTTACGGCAACTTCCCGCATGTTGTCGCCGAAGCGGATAACCCTCAGGGTCTTTCCGTCTGCCACAGCTCTTGCAACCCGCATCCAGTCGGCGATGCGCTTCTGGGTACATTCATCCTGCCAGTGACCGCAGATAACCTTGCGGGGTAAATCCATGCGGCTGGTGATAAAGCCGAATTCACGGTCGCCGTGGGCGCTCTGGTTCAGGTTCATAAAGTCCATGTCCATGGTGGCATAGGGAATTTCCACGTTGAACTGAGTGTTCAGCTGCAGGAGGGGTTTTCTGTAGGCATTCAGGCCTGCAATCCACATTTTTGCCGGGCTGAAGGTGTGGCACCAGACGATGACACCGGCACAAGTGTCGCAGGCGTTGGCATCTTCCAGTGTCCTGTGGATGGCTTCAGGGGTCAGAAGGGTCTCTTTCCAGACCAGTTTTGCCGGGAGCGTACCCGTCTTGTTCAGCTCCTCCACCATTTTCTTTGAGTTTATGGCGACCTGCTTCAAGGTCTCCTCGCCGTACAAGTCCTGACTTCCTGTCAGGAACCAGAATTCGAAGTTATCCAATGCAATCATCTTTTTTCCTCCAATTTTGATGATATGTTTTACTCAATATTTGCAATAGCGGCCTTTTCGATGGCAAGACCTTTTGTATAACGCGCAAAGAAGGCGTTAAAGCCCTCAATTTCCTCTTTTTTGGGCTGAACCGTAGTCTTTTTGCTTGAGGCAAAGACGCTCTTTTCAAGCCAATCAGAAAGAGGCTGCTCTCCGCCATTGACAAGATAGCTTGCCAAAACCGCCATGCCCCAGGGACCGCCTTCGCCCGCCGTCTCCAGTGCGGAAACCGGCGTGTGCAGAGCCGCAGACATAATGCTAAGCCCAACCTCCGCCGTCTTAAAGAAGCCGCCGTGACCTGTAAGGCTGTCGATTTTGACCGATTCTTTGTCAAAGAGAATGTCCATGCCTGTACGCAGGGCACCGAGAGCGGTACAGAGCTGGGCACGGATAAAGTTTGCCATAGTAAAATTGGCGTGCTGGCTGCGGACGAAAAGGGGGCGGCCTTCACTGAGGGCTGTAATGCTCTCGCCTGAAAGATAGTTGAATGGAAGGAGACCGCCGCAGTCCTTGTCACCTTTAAGGGCAGAAAGAAGCAGGGTCTGGTAAAGCTTAGCTTTGTCAACGGACTTTCCTGTTACGGAGCTGATAACTTCATCAAACAAGGAAACCCAGTGGTCAAACTCACCCATACAGTTGTTTGCGTGGGCCATGGCGACAAGAGCACCGTCAGGGGTAGTAACCAAATCAATCAGGCCCTTGTAGGTTTTCTGCAAGTCCTTTTCCAATACAACCATGGCAAAAACAGAGGTTCCTGCCGAGACATTTCCCGTGCGTTTTGCCACGCTGTTAGTGGCTACCATGCCGGTTCCAGCATCTCCTTCTGGGGGAGCAAGTTTTGTTCCAGTCTCCAAATCGCCTGTGGGGTCAAGGAGTTTTGCGCCATCGGCGGTCAAGCTGCCCGCATCCTCTCCTGCAAGGAGAACTTTCGGAAGCAAATCTTCAAGTTTCCAGCCGAAGTTTTTTTCTGCGATTAAACTGTCAAATTTAGATATAAAGTCCTTATTGTAATTTTTCGCAGCAGTATCGATGGGGAACATGCCCGAGGCATCTCCTACACCAAGAACTTTCTGTCCGGAAAGTTTCCAGTGAATGAATCCTGCAAGTGTTGTAAAAAAAGCTACATTTGCGACATGCTCTTCATTATTCAGAATTGCCTGATAGAGATGCGAAATGCTCCATCGCTCTGGAATAGGGTAATCAAAAAGTGATGAAAGTTTTTCGCTCGCATCGCCGGTAATTGTGTTACGCCAGGTTCGGAAAGGAACGAGGAGATTTCCGTCTTTATCAAAGGCAAGATAGCCGTGCATCATGGCGGAAATTCCCATGGCACGAATTTTTTTGAGTGTTACCCCGTATTTTTCTTTGACATTGCGCTTTAAGTCTGAATATGCCGACTGCAAGCCTGTTATTATCTCTTCCTGAGAGTAAGTCCAAATACCATCAACGAGAGAATTTTCCCAAGTGTGACTTCCCTGAGCCACAGGAGCATTATTACTGTCTATAATAACAGCTTTAATCCTCGTTGACCCGAATTCAATTCCAACGATGGCGTTGCCAGATTCAATAAAATTTTTGATGTCAGACACTTTTTTCTCCTATTATTACTTTACTTTGAATCTGATAACATTCCAGGAGGCAGCTTTCAGATTCACATCATATACACTATTTTCACTCTGTTTCAGCGGAATTGCAACTGATTTCACAGCATCAGGATTTTCCAGACTGTTTTTCGCGCTTAAATCACTTCCGCTTAATCGGCCAGCGGAGGTTAGGAATGTCAAGTTCTTTGAAAGCCTCAACAACGGCCTTGTTGTAACCGTGGATGTTTGGGATTGGGGAATCTTTTCCTACCCAGAAACCACCATAAATGCATCGTCCTAAATGCTCTGAAAAGTGTCCGTAAATATCCCGACTGATTACGGACTTCTTATTTTTTGTATCAACGATTATTGACTCTTTCACTTTTTGCTTCTCCTGAAATTTCAATTTTTCTTCGCTTAATTCCATAATACAAGCGGATTTTCCATTTTGCAAGAGAATATATCAAGAAAAGTTGAAAAAAATCAAAAATTCTCGTTATAAATAAAATAAGCGTTTCTTATTCCAATTCAGTCGAAAATTCGATATACTCTGCTCATGAATCTTGAAGCCTTCGTTCTCGGCTGTGGCGGCATGATGCCCCTACCTTATCGCCATCTTACTTCCGTTTTGCTCCGCCGTGACGGCGATTTGTTTTTATTCGACTGCGGGGAGGGCACACAGGTTTCCCTCAAACGGCTCAACCTCAAATGGAAGAAAATCGACGCGATTTTTATTTCCCACACTCATGCCGACCATGTTACGGGCTTACCGGGAATGCTCATGCTTTCCGCTCAGGTTGACCGCACAGAGCCTCTTTACATTTACGGCCCGCCAAAAGTAAAGGAATATGTGGAGACCAGCCGAAGCGTCCTTGACATGTACATAAATTATCCCATTATCATAAAAGAAATTACAGCCCCCTGCATAGTCCACGAGGGAGCAGATTTTAAAATCCGTGCCTTTCCGCTGTCCCACACAAAGACCTGCGTAGGCTACACCCTTGAAGAAAGCGACCGCCCCGGCGAATTCAATCCCGAAAAAGCCGAGTCTCTCGGAATCCCGCGAGGCCCCTTGTGGGGAAAACTCCAGCGCGGCGAGGAAGTCACTTCGGCGGACGGAAAAATCGTCAAGCCAAGCGATGTGATGGGCGAAAAACGAAGCGGCCGCAAATTCTCTTTCGTGACCGACACCCAGTATTTACCCAGTATCGCGCGTGAAGTTGAGGGGAGCGACCTCTTGATTTGTGAGGGAATGTTCGCCGACGACTGCGAAGACCAGGCCAAAGAAAAAAAGCACATGACCAGCCGTCAGGCCGCCACAATAGCCCGCGACGCAAAGGCAAAGCGCATGGCCATGAGTCACTATTCGCCCCGTTACACAGACCGGGACTTGGATCTGCTTTTAAAACAGGCACAGGAAGTCTACCCCAAGGCCGAGCTTACCCGCGACCGCATGATTTTTGACATTCCCTACATAGATTAATGATTCAGCTTATCAATTTCTCAAAATCCTATTCCTCAAAAAAAGACGCCTTTGCCGTGGAAGATTTTTCCCTTGAATGTAAAAAAGGCGAAATCACAGGGCTTTTAGGCCTTAACGGTGCGGGGAAGACCACAATCCTAAAGGCAGTCACCGCCCGCCATTTTGCCACAAGCGGAAGCGTACTCGTGGAAGGAATCGAAGCGGGTGAGGAAAGCGAAAAAGTGCGGAATCTCACGGGCTTCGTCGCCGAAGAGCCAAATCTCCCCGGTGAATACACGGTAGAAGAGTATCTGAACATGGTCGCAAGCCTTCATGGACTTGAGACGCAGATGCACGCCGATAAACGCAGATTAAAAAACAACGATATTAACTCATCTGCGTCTATCTGCGTTAATCCGCGTCTAATAAAAGAACTCTCACTTGAAGAACTTTTCCCCAAAAAAATCCGCACCCTCTCAAAAGGCCAGCGTCAGCGGCTGAATTTTGCCCAGGCCTTGATTCATAACCCAAGGGTTTTGGTTTTGGACGAACCGGCTTCAGGCCTTGATCCAGCCCAAATCATAAAAATGCGCTCCCTGGTAAAATCCCTCAAAAAAGACCACACGATTTTACTTTCAACCCATCTCATGCAGGAAGTTGAGGCTCTCTGCGACTGCCTCTACATAATTCACGAGGGGCGCCTTGCCGCTTCCGGGCGGGCAGAGGAAATTTCCCGAAAC
Organism: Treponema sp.; assembly: GCA_017468745.1. Classification (GTDB taxonomy): domain Bacteria; phylum Spirochaetota; class Spirochaetia; order Treponematales; family Treponemataceae; genus Treponema_D. The sequence continues at coordinate 9,244 of JAFUHS010000025.1, forward strand.
GCCGGATGCGACAGCCTTGAAGAAGCCTTCTTTAAAATCACAAACACTTTAAAAAAGAGCGGGGAGGGGAAAAAAATGAATAAAATAAAAGCCCTATATAAATCCGCGATTTTCTCTTATTTAATCGACCCGCTTTTTTATGTCAGCGCAATTCTCGTAGTTCTTTTCTGCTCCTTCCGCTTTTTCTTCGGCTCACAGTTTTTTGTCGCGGGAATCGGCTCCACGGACTTGAGGCCTTTTTTCAATTTGCTTCCATACATCAGTATTCTCGCTG
>JAFUHS010000026.1 GCA_017468745.1 Treponema sp.
AATTAATATGATACTAAAAGCAGAAAGCATCAGCAAAAAATATTATCGTCCGACAAAAAATGCCTCCCACTTTGAGGCGGTGAAAGCTTTGGACTTCGAGCTGGAAAGCGGGAAAGTCACTGAAATCACAGGGCGGAGCGGCAGTGGAAAAAGCACCCTCCTTTACATGCTTGCAGGCTTACTCAAACCAAGCACAGGAAAAGTGCTTTTAGACGGTCAGGATTTGTACTCGCTGACTGACGAAGAGCTTTCCAGGCTCCGAAACAAAAAAATCGGCGTGATTCCCCAGGGTCAGACCGGGCTTTTTGCCCTCACCGTGCTTGAAAATGTCCTTGCTCCGGCCGCAATCTACGGAGAGACAAGCTCTCTGGAAGGGCGGGCAAAAGAACTCCTTGAGGAAGTTGGAATCGCTGACCTTGCCGACTCAAAAATGACCGAGCTTTCTGGAGGCGAAATGAGGCGAATGGCCATTGCCCGTGCCCTTATCCTTGACCCAGAAATTATTTTTGCCGACGAGCCGACAGACGATTTGGACGACGAGAATACAAAAGCCGTGCTGGCTCTTTTGCAGAAAACGGCAAGAAGGGGAAAATCAGTTTTGCTTGTTACCCATGAAGCCAGCGCCGAGCAATACGCGGATAAAATCTACAGGATGGATGCAGGCTCTCTGACAAAAAAATAAGGGAAATATTTGATAATTTCACTTTTTCAATCAAGGGGGGCTAATTTTCGCGAGTAATTCCGCTTCCGCACAACTCGCTATGCCCAAGAGCAAGCGGCTTAACTTCGATTCTCTGATCGATTTCATTTATTACATCCTGCACATGAGTGATTATACCCAGCATTTTTCCGTCTTTCTGAAGATTTTTGAGAGCATTTATAGCTTCTGTCAAAAGCTCACCTGAAAGAGTTCCAAAACCTTCGTCCAAAAAGAGGGAATCGACACGGACATTACGGCTGGCAAATTCAGAAATTCCCAAGGCAAAAGAAAGACTCACGAGGAATTTTTCACCGCCCGAAAGATTTGCGACAGAACGAGTCTGGTCAAAATAAATGTCCTGAATCTCAAATTCAAGGGAAAGAGGTGATTTTTGTACCACACGGTAGCGGTTCGTAATTCCGAAAAGGTTTTTATTCGCAAGATTCAGGAGAGAGTTAAAAGCCAGACTCTGGACAAAAACCGACACATCAGAGCCGTCGGCCTTGCCAATCCACTTATCCATCTGCTCCCAAGTCGAAAATTCTTCGTATAAAAGGGCAAATTCAGAGCGAATTTTTTCCGCCCGAAGACGATTCTGCCTGTTAGTCTGCAAAAGTGACTTGGCTTCAATGAGATTTTTCTGCAGTTCTTCCCGCTGCAAGGCAGATTTCTCAGCCTCTGCAAGCACATCCTCTTTTGTTCGGGAAGATTTTCCGGCTTTTTTGTAATCAGAATACGATTTATTTGCATTTGAAAGAGTGACTTTGGCCTGAGTCACTCGTTTCTTTAAGTCTTCGGATTTCTCTACAAGCGACTTGAATTCAATTTCAGACATGCAGGCAGCCGAAAATTCTTCCTCAGAATTAAATCCCCCAGCTGACAGTTTTTCTCTGAAAGCTTTTTCAGATTCAGTCAGGGCAAACTTTCGATTTTCAACACTTTCCGAAAGCTGGTCTATCTGTGCCTCCAAGGCTGATTTCTGCGATTCAGCTTCCCTCTCTGCTTTTTCGGAATTCTCTAAATCCTTTCTCAAACGGGAAATCAGCTCGGTCTTTGTCTTTTCAGCCTCATCTACAGATTCCTCACCAAAAAGTTCTTTTCTTTCATTTTTAAGACTTTCAAGCTGGGAATCAGCGCTTTCTGATTCTTCGCAAGCCTTTGATGCCTCTTCTTTTTGAGAAGCAAGGGAACCTGAAAGAGCACGAATTTCCGCTTCTGTTGAAGATTTTTCACTCACAGCTGAAGAAAATTCCGCTGATTTTTTTGACCATTGCAGGGCAAGCTCCTGAAGCTCAAAAATAAGATTTTCAAGATTTGAAAGTTCTGCCTTTTTTTCCCAAGGAGCAAGGAGGTCATTTATCTGTTGAAGGAAAAGCGCAAGGGCAGTTTCTGCATTTTTCAGATTTTCTTCTGCATTTTTTCCGTCATTTTTTTTCACTTGAAGCTGATTTTTTAAGTTCTGAAGTCTTTCAAGGATTTCTTGCCGTCGTGATGAAAAATCAGAACTTTTTTGACCAATTATCTGAGCTCTTTCACTGTCAATTTCACTATTTTCGTGCAGCGAATGATAGACTGAACCGCAGACAGGGCATGAGTCCCCTTCAGTAAGCCGGGATTTTAACAGACCGGCAATAAAAAGAGCATCAGCCGAAATAAAACGGGTGATTTCTTCTTCCAGACTATGCAGATCCGCTTCCCCAAGGGCAATTTCTTTTTCTATGCTGGCTATTGTTTGTGCGAGAGATTTTTCGGACTCCTTAAATTCCGTCGCTTTTTTTTCTTCTAACAGAGCGGAATTTTTCAGAGTCTCAATTTTAGCTTTTATTTCAGAAAGTTTTTCGTCATTTTTATGTTGCGCCAGATAATCAGAAAGATAAGAAGATTTTTTTTCGAGAAGAGAGATTTTATCCGTAAGCACATCGATTTTTTCTTCACTTGATTTTTGAAGAGACAAGGCCTTTTCTTTTCGTCTGGCAGCTTCCACAGCCTTCGCAAGTGCATTCTGAACCTGAATATCAAGCTCCCTAGCCTTTTTCCAGACAGGCTGCAATTCAGAAAGAGACTTTTCTTCCTCTCTTAATTCTGTTTTTAAGCTTAAAACCCCTTCTCTTGCCGCAAGAAAATATTTCTCAGCACGGCTTCTCTGCTCTTCAAGAAGAATTATTTGTTTTTCGTCGTTTTTCTGAGCATTCCTGTAATTCTGGAGAACTAAAAATTCCGCCTCACAATTTTTTGCCGATTGAGCCAGCAGAAGTTTTTTTTCTTCATCGGCAAAAGCAGAAAGCTCATCTTCTACCAGTGTCTTCTCCTTCTGGGCCAGAGAAAGTTCTTTTTGAAGCCGCTCTAATTCCTCAAAAAAAGCGAGTTCCTTTTGAATCTCCAGACTTCTCTGCTCATTCTTTGAAAGCTCCTTTTCAAGCAGGGCGGCATTTTCTTCGGCCCGGAGAGTCGCATCGTCATCAAGAATGAGTTTTTCGATTTCTTCTTTTTCGCTCTTTTTAAGATTATAATTTTTTTTGACTTCCTTGAATTTTTCCGCAATATCTTGAGCAATTTTTCTGTAGCGCTCAGTTCCTGTCAATTTTTCAAGGATTTCCGCCCTTTCACGGGCATCACTCTCCAAAAAAGCACTGAATTCGCCTTGTGCCAGCATAATCGACCGACAAAACTGTTTGTAATCAAGCTGGATTATTTTTTGAGTCGCCGCTCCAAGATTTGAGGCTGTCCCCTGATCAACAATGACATTTGACGCCGCAAATAAATCTCCCAAATCGGAATTTTCACCATCAATTTTTGTGATTTTATATGATGCCCTCTGAAGATTTCCTTTTGCCTTCATTCCTGCCCGATTTTGCTGAAATTCAGAACAGTAAATTCCCTTTTTGCAGGAATAAGTAACACTTGCACGGCAAAAGCCTGTTCCCCTGGTCATTATTTCGTTTCCGCCTTCGCCACTGTTTATTGATTGAAGACGGGGCGTTTTCCCATAGAGAGCAAGGGTTATTGCATCCAAAATCGTAGTTTTTCCAGCCCCAGTTGGACCTGAAATCACAAAAATATCGTGATTTTTCGCATAATCTTCATGGGTAAAGTCAATCGCCCACTTACCTTTGAGAGAGTTCAGATTTTCCAGTTCAAGTTTCAGAATCCGCATCTAGACTTCTCCTGCGATTTTCATAAACAGAGGAAGATATTTTTCAAGGACAGCCTTACCTTCTTCACTTTCCCCATCCAAACCTGATTTTGAAAGAATAAGTTGACTAAAAACAGCCTTGTCATCGAGATTTTTTATTTCGCTGGCGTCAAAATTCTCAAATCCTGAAGAAAAGAAAGCATTTTCCCCCTCGGCAATTTTCCAGCTGACGACACAAATATTCTCAGGAAGAGAGCGAATTTTCTCTTCAAGATATTCCTGCGCGTTCACTCCGATTTCTCTTTTATAATGCAATTCAAGGAAAGTCTTTTTTTCACTTCCAAGTTTTTCCAGATTTTCAAGTTCATTTTTTATTTCAGAAAGAGAGCCTGAAATCCGGCGGTAAATAAATGTGTGGGGAGAAAGAATTTTTTCGACAGAAAGGGATTTTTTTTCGTCAATCGTTACGCATAAAAAACCGTGGCTCAAATTCGCCTCGTCAAATCCCATGACAAAAGGAGAGCCGGAATATCTGACGGCGGGATTTTTGGCGACCATAGAGCTATAATGTATGTGTCCCAGTGCGACATAATCAACTTTCGGGAATACAGAAGGCGGTACAGCCCCCAGAGTTCCCCTAACATCAAGAACTTTAACTCCGTCATCAGTTTTTTCGCTGGATTTTTTTCCGAAAGCCGACCTTCCAAATCAGAAGCATACAAGTGCCCTGTAGCGATAAGGGGAATATTTCTCCCTGCCCTGATTTTCTCGGCTTCAGCAAAAAGACCGTCATAGAGACTTTTATAGGAAAGAGAGTATAAATCAGCGTCTTCGATTTTTTTGGATTTTTCATCAATAAGATTTCTAAGCTCAAGCTCACGCACAAAAGGAAGAGCCATGCAGATTCCGGAAACCTCGCCTTTAGAATTTTTTAACTCAAAGCACATCTCAGAAAAGGTAAGATTTGAAATTGTGCCGACTACGCGTATATTCAGAACTTCAAGAAGCTCTTTCGCACTGTCAAGTAGAGCCGAAGAATCATGATTTCCGCCGACAATAATTACATTTTTACAGGGAGAATCTACCAGAGAGGCAAGAAAAGTGTAGTATAGGCGGCGGGCTTCCAGACTGGGATTTACCGTATCAAAAACATCTCCAGCCACGATGAGACTTTCCGCTTTTTTCTCGACAATCTCAGCCTTTAAAAAACGGAAAAAAGCCTCATATTCTTCTTTTCGCTCAATATCATGCATCTGGTTTCCGAGATGCCAGTCAGCCGTATGAATGAATCTCATTTTACTGTAAGGGAGCGAAATAGCCTGTTTCATCGCGGCCGCTTCGGTTCATGATAAAAGCTTCAACTTCGACCGGCAAATATTTCTGTCCGAAATCAGTCGTAAGAGCAGAATCATACGAAAGCACATAAATACCTGACGGAATATTTATAATATCATCCATGATAGAAGAAAGACCTTCCTCCCGATAAACATAATACTCCCCGCCTTCGGTATGAGAGCAAAGGTAATGAATCTCACTGTCACTTGCACCTTGAGAAAGCAGAAGACAGGCAAATGCAATCGAATTGTTATTGAGATAAGATGTCAAATCGGCAAGACCATATTTACTGAATGCATTCTGAGTTACCTTTCCGTCTCCAACATAGAGGATGCAAGACTTTCGAGCCGCATTTATCAGAGCATTAGATGCCATGCGAAGAGCAAGATCAAGAGAAACCTGCGAAGAAAGAGGATTTTTCAACTTACCCGCCTTGAAATTTGAAATTCCTTCTGGAGAGCCTTCATACTCAATAAGAGGAAGGGAGCCGGCACTCACAATTCTCAGCGTACCGCGGTTTCTCATAGAAGCAGCGATTTCCTTTACGGCATTCTCCATGCTCTCTTCATATTTCGCTGATGAATACGAACGGTCAATCAAAATCGTAATGTCTGCATTTTCGTTGACATAAGCGGCTCCATCAAGCTTTGAGTTCAAGACCGGGGCTTTATTTTCTGTTATAAAGAAATTATTCTCTTTGAGACCGACCAGACTCTGTCGGGAGCGGTTTTCAACCTTCACTTCAAGAGTAACCCTGGGGAATGAATCAGAGAGAACGCGCTCAATCTGAACAAAAAGACCGCCGACAAGCTCTGATAATTTTGACATTACATAGACTTCATTTGAAGAAAAATCAGTGACAAGAATATTTCCGTTTATATCGGGCACAGCGCTGGTAAGACGGGAAGGGGCGTTGCCAGAGGAGAGATTTTCAAAGACAGAGCCTGTATCGGTGTCAATTGAGTAGACTTTGTTTTTATCGCAAATAACTAGATAACGCCCCCAGACTTTCATAGACTCAGGTTTCTTGAAAGTTTTGTTCTTACAAAGAAGACCGAGATAATTCCCCGAGACATCAAAGCGATAAATAGCCCCTGTAAGACAATCCGCCACAAAAACCGTATTCTGATAAATCGCAAGTCCCGTAGGTCCTTTTAAGCCAGGGAAATCCTCAGTTTTTGCTCCGAAAAAGAAAAGAGGATTTCCATCAGCATCAAAAACATCAATACGGCTGTTTCCGAAATCACTTACATATATATTTCCGTCCGAATCCTCTGCAAGATACTGAGGGCCGACCATTTTTCCAAGAGCCGATCCTTTTTCACCGATGGTCTTTATAAAAGTTCCCTTTTCAGTAAAAAGCGAGATTCGGTCGCCGGCAAATTCACTTACGAGCAAATTCCCGTTATGGAGACGGATTAAATCCATTGGACGGTCAAAGCCGTTTAAAAAACCGCCGCTTCGCTCAATCACGAGACCGTTCAAATCGATTTTTAAAAGCTCATTCGTCGCATAGGAAAGAATCCACATGCTTCCGTCATTATTGGGCAAAACCGAAACAGGCTGGTTAAAGACATAAATTCCCTCACTGTTTTTGCCCGCATAGCTTCCTGACTCAGTATATCGTACCGGCTTATCAAGGGAAGCACCTGCCAAAAGGCGACGCTCACGGACAACATCAATTCGATTTTGCAGCAAAAGACCGCCGTAGCCTTCGTTTGCCGCATATTGCCAGTGCTCAAGGGCAGCTCCTTCAATTCCGGCCCGATAATAGCTTTTTCCAAGCCAGTCAAGCAGTACATTTTCCTGGGGAAGATAAGAAAGAGCTTTTTCAAATTGAAGAATCGCATCGTTGAAAGAACCGCGATAATATGCCTGTACCCCCCTGCGGAATTCCTGCTCAGCGAAGCCAGAGGCTGCAGAACGAGCGCCCACAGAAGACCGTGACATAGCCGCATCACTTTTAAAAGCCCCGCTCTGCTGCGAAAAAACAGAAAAACCTGCCGCAAAGAGAAAAAGAGCAAAAAACTTTTTACATTTGTTCTTATTATTTATCATTCCTCATACCTAACTGTTGATATCTAATTTTCTTGCGCAATCCTCAGATGCTCGGCAATCTCTTCATTTTGAGGCAGTTTTTCCTTTGCCTGATTGAGATATTTAAAAGCATCATCCATAAGCCCTAATTTTAAATAAACCCAGCCCACAGAATCAAGACAGGCCGCAGAATCAGGCTGTTTGCTCAAAGCCCGCTTGCAAAAAGAAAGAGCCTTAGTAAGATCCCGATTTTCAGATGCAAGGACATAGCCCATTCCATTAAGAGCCGTACTATTCTCCGGCTCAAGCTCAATCGCTTTTTTGTAGTATTCGATTGAACGCTCCGCATCATCCTGCTTCCATGCGACATAGGCAAGAGACGAATAGACCATGGCAGGACGATAGCCAGATTCAAGCAATTTATTAAGCTCAAATTCAGCGAGTTTTTTACGGCCGCTGTCAGCATAAATGACCGCAAGGATATAACGGCACTGCAAGATACGGTCTATGTCAGTGCCTGAAGTCACCACCTGCTCCAAATACAAAAGAGCATCATCATAACGCTGAAGCTTTGCATAGCATAATCCTATGTAATAAGCCAAATCGATGGTATCCAGTTCAGAATCATCAGGAAGAGAAAGAAAAAAAGCAAGGGCACCATTGAAATCATTTTTTTTATACAGTGAAATGCCTCTGCCAAGACTTATTTTATCAGCCATATGCCCTCCCGCATTCAGCTAACGCAATCTAAAATTTAAATTCAATCTTTTCACTCATCATTTTAAGCACTGGCTCTGCGTAGACGAGTGAAACAGCTATCCGCCCGCTTCTGGCAATATTGTAGTCGGAATCACTTTGCCCCGAAACAGTAATTCCCCTGCTCTCACAAAATGCCGTCAAGTCCGTCCCGTCACATGTGAGACGCACCTGATCCCCGTAATCGCGCACACAGCCCGAGGCAAAAAGCGCTTCCCTATAACTATCGGCTGATGTGGCGTTGAGACTTACAAAAACATCTCCTGTACACAAAGAAATAAGCTGGTCAAGATTCCTTACACAGAAATCTGCCAGAGGTTTGAAATTGAAACCAGTACGGGCATAATCTAAAAACTCAGACTCCTGGCTAATTGCTATTCCGGGAAGCCCCAGGAAAACAGCCTGTCTGGCGGCGGCGCAAGTTCCAGAATAAATCACATCGGTCCCCATGTTCGGGCCTGCATTGATTCCAGAAATAACAGCATCAAATTTAAAAGGAAAGAGGTCTGATGTCAGGGCAGCAATCACACAATCAGCGGGAGTTCCTGAACAGGTATAGACATTTTCGCTTATTTTTTTGAGGAAAAATTCCCGCCCCATGGTAATTTTACTTGAAAAGGCAGAACGGTTGGAATCAGGAGCGAGAATACAGACATCCGCATAATCAGAAAGAGCGGAGACAAGAACTTTAAGTCCCTCGCCTTCTATGCCGTCATCGTTGGTAACAAGAATTTTTTTGCGCATATTTTGGGCAAAACTAGACAAGATGGACTCCCTGGGCCGGCTCTACGATATAGCTTTTTGCCTTAAAACCAAAAATTTTTGTGAATTCAAAAAGCTTATTATTAAATTCCGGAACATCCTTTTCGTCTAGAATCGCATAGAGACAACGGCCGAAGCCCTTTCCCGTAATACGCCCGCAATTGAAGGGATTGCGAGAATCATCGTTATTAGGGTTGATTTCGGAAAGACGCTTTAAAATCCAGTCTATTTCCGGGCAGGAAATATCATATTCATCACGCATGTTTTCATGACTGTGATTCACAGCCCTGGCAAATTTTCCGAACTGCCCCTTTTCGAGACCGTCCCAGGCATCAAGCACAAACTGGTGCTCTTTTATTACACTGTTCAATTTTTGATGGATGAATTCGGGAGCCACTGAAAGAACCAGGTTAACCTCATGTGGGTTCTCTTCATAAGACCAGCCGCCCCGTACATAGGACTTACGGTCTTTCAATTCACCAAGCAAAAGCGCGCTCTCAGGCTCCCGGATAATCTCTTCATCCCATACGCTAACCCGAGGAACCTTGGCATCAACGAGGACTATCTTTTTCTCAGGAAAATCGAAAGGAAGAATCACGCTGGATTTCATGGCATGATCTGTCAATACGATTGACTTTTCCTCGCTGTGAATCGCAGCCAGGATAGCCGAAAGATAATTGTTTGATTCGAGAAACTTCAGGTTTCCTCGGGAAATAATCTGAATCAGCTGGCTTTCATCACATTTAAAGCCCTGAAGCTCATTTATGGCATAAGCGGAACCAACCTTTATTGCGGTGGTGATTCCAAAGCCACCGGAAGGCAGAATATCCGAATAGACGGTGAAATTCATGCCTTTCAATTCAAATCCGCCCGATGTGAAACCGAATATCATCGCCTTTATGGAATTTGCCCACCTGTCTTCCTTACGGAATTTCATTGAAGCCTGGGAAATTTTCTTCCGGTCTTTCAGCTGCGGAAAATAAAAATGAAATGAGTTATCATTGCGGAATGAAACCGCTACATAAACAGGCAGATTAACGCCCATGGACAGCGTTTTATCTCTAAAGAACCATGAATGTTCCCCAATTAAATGAAAGCGCCCCGGAGTGCAGACCACAACCGAAGGAAGCTCACCGTACTCAGACTTATGAATATCTTTTACAAGATCCATAGCATCCCCCACCGAACAATTCAATCAATTGCTTTTTTAAATGCAACTTAATAGAATAATATCACAATGTCGCGATTTTTACAAATTTTTTGTACGGTTCTGTCTGCAAGTCTTATTGCATTATCCATACCCAATGAAGTTCTCGTTTTCGGCTCCCCGCTTATCGGTCTTATCGCGCTCTACCCATTTTATATCGCCATGAACCGCTCCAGCTCACTCTGGGAGTCTTTCTACCTGTGCTTTATTCACGGAGCGCTGACACATCTCCTCTCAAGCTTCTGGCTGGGAAATTTCGCGGGATTTGCGATTTTCACCCTTGGAGCCTCAGACTTAGGCACGGGCTTTTTCGAGGGTTTTTTTTCTCTTGGATTCTATTTTCCCATCCTGTTTCGCGCAAAATCCCAGAGACTCAACTTTATCGCAGGAAAAATGCACTTTCTCATCCCATTCAGGATTTTCTGGTTCACCAGCCTCTATGTCATCTGGGAATACTGCAAGTCGACGGGTTTTCTGGCCTATCCCTGGGGAACTCTCTCAATGACCGCCTACAGCTGGCCTCTCATAACACAGATTGCCGACATTACGGGAGTATACGGAATCACATTTTTATTCGCCCTCTTCTCAGCCTGCCTTGGAGAAGGCACACTTCTGCTTACAGAAGTATCTAACACAGAGCAGGGAAGGCTTGTCTTTGTCTCTTACAAGAAAGTCTGCGCATGTTTGGTCAGTCTGCTGACTGTCTCCCTCTTTTACGGCGCATACCAGATTCTTAAAGAGCGAAACCCCGTCAAAAGCATGAACACATTGCTGGTTCAGCAAAACCGTAATCCTAACCGCCGCGAAGAAGAAGAAAACATACTGCTGGCAGAAAAACTGACCCAGACAAAACTGGACGAATACTCCGAAAGCGAGGAAAGCTGCGATCTGGTTGTCTGGAGCGAAGCCGTTCTCTCAAAACGATTTCCGGCCGCTGAAGTATATTACAGTTTTTTTCCTTCCGAGGAGCCGCTTGTAAAATTCATCAAAAAAAACAGGACTCCCTTTATCATAGGTGGCCCCGTGGTTTTCAACGATGAGCTCCATGAATACGGCAACTCCGCCCTCCTCTTCGACAAGGATGGATAATACCAAGGCTCATACACAAAAATGCACCTTGTTCCCTTTGCAGAACTCATTCCCCTCCGAAAATACGAAGCTGTCCGCCGAATTATAAAAAATATGGTCGGATTCTCCTATGGCTGGACCCCAGGCGCAAAACCCGTACTTTTCGAGATTCCACTGAACAACTCAATAGAAGCGGAAAGCGATTATGACATCATCTCCATCGCAAATTCCCCGCGAAAAGAAAAAAAGGAAAAAAAGACTGCCATCATATCAACTCCAATCTGCTTTGACGATTCTGCTTACGAAGTCTGCCGTGCCCTCTACCTCTGCGGAAGCGAAGTTTTTGTAAATATCACGAACGATTCCTGGTCAAAGACAAATTCTTCCGAGATACAACATTTTGTCGTCGCTCACTACCGCTCAATCGAATACAGAACCACGACAATACGCGCGGCCAACTCCGGCTACACCGCGGTCATCGACCCCACAGGAAAGATTCTCGCAGAGCTGCCCCTTTTCACGGAAGACGCGCTTTCATACAAGGTACCGATATTCAGCCGAGAACTTACGGTTTATGCCCGTTACGGAAACTGGCTGCCCTATTCGCTCATCCTCCTTGTTTTCGCATACATTCTTCTCACCACGGAGAAAAGCCATGAAGAAGAAAAGAAAGCGGCGCATATCTCAACTGTTCTCCTTCCCCACACAATCGAATGGTACGAGCTCCTTGACCTGGTAATGGCCCGCTACGACGAAGTTTTTGCTATTGACTGGAACGACTGGAATCTTTAAGATTGTTAACAACAATTTTTGAAGAGGTTAACAATATGAATCCGAAAAAATATGTCTTCACGGCTCTTTTCGCCGCCCTCATCTCAATCGGCTGTGTAATCGCCATTCCCCTTCCGGGCGGAGTGCCGATTACGGTTCAGAATCTTTTCGCCATCCTCGCCGGGGGAATTTTAGGCTCTTTTTACGGCGGAGCGGCCGTTCTCTTGTGGATGATTATCGGAGCGGTGGGGATTCCCGTCTTCGCTAATGCCCACGGCGGTCTTGCCATAATCTTAGGACCTACAGGCGGCTACATGTGGGGTTACGCCCTCGGCTCCCTCTTTCTGGGGCTCACCCTAAAATCCCCCAGTCTCAGCGAAAACAAAAAAGACTGGCGTTTCATTCTTAAGATTGCCCTTCTCGCATTTGTCGCCTATGCGATTGTCTACCTTCCGGGAATTCCATGGTTCATGCATGTAATGGCGGGCAAAGGAAAGCCCCAGACCTTCATGTCGGCATTAAAACTCACATTCATCCCCTTCATTCCGGGAGATTTGATTAAATGGCTTATCACGATTCCCCTGACGGCAAGTCTGCGCCCAATCGCGGCAAGATATTTAGAGAATGAGGAATAAAGCCTTAGAAATCAGGGGGCTACCGCTTCGCGGTCGGGCTTTACGCACTTCCGCGCCAAGAGCGCTTCATACCGCAAGCGGTACTGCTGCGCAGGTGCTGCAATCCCTAGCCCATTTCACAAGCTGCGTAAATCTGTGACATCTGCGCTTTATAAAAATCTATGGAAATTGCTGTAAAACTTGAACATGTATCCAAATCATTCGCCTCAAGCTCTCCTGCCGGGAAAAAGACTCCAGCCCTTCTCGATATTTCGTTTGAAATCGAAAAAGGCAGCGTCACGATTGTAGGCGGTGCCAACGGCAGCGGAAAGAGCGTGCTCATGCTCTTGATATCCTCCCTCATGAAAGTCAGCGAAGGAAAAATTACTGTCTCCTCAAAACCAGGCCTTGTCTTTCAGGAAGCAAGCACTCAGATTTTGGGAGACACCCCACGGGAAGATGTCGCCGTCGGCCTGAAAAACCTCAAGACTCCCAAAAAAGAGATTCCGATTCTCGTTGAAAATGCCCTCAAAAGCGTGGCTTTGCTGGAAAAAGCCGACTTTCCGGCGGAATTCCTCTCAGGCGGCGAAAAACGCCGGCTTGCCGTCGCCTCGATTCTTGCCATGAAACGGGACATCATCATCTTTGACGAGCCATACGCCAACCTGGATTATCCCGGTGTCGTGGATGTGAACAAGCTGATTTCTGCCCTGCATGACGAGGGAAAGACGGTGATTCTCCTCACTCATGAGCTTGAAAAATGCTTAGGTATGGCAGACCATTTCATCATTCTGCAAAAAGGAAATCTTGTCTTTGACGGAAGCCCCGAAGAAGCCGTAAAACTTCCCCTTGAACAATGGGCAATCCGTAATCCCATTACAAGATACGAAAGCGTAAAAGATTTAATATGGAGATAAAACACAATTTACACTGATTTCAGATAAAGACTTATAATCTGTGAAAATCCCTGTTAATCTGTGTATAAACAAACGATGGAAAAGGCACAATTCTTTCACTATAAAACACAGGAAACTTTCCTTCATAAAGTTCCGGCCTGGATTAAGATTCTCCTCATCATAACGCTGGCTGCAGCCGCATTTTATCTTCCAGCAAAAATATGCCTTGCCGCCTATCCGATTTTGATTCTTTTTTCGATTTTCGCCCTTCATTTCCGCCCTTCTGAAGTTTGGGCAGATGCCAAGCCCATCATTGCCTACATTTTTCTGCTTTATTTTGCGACAATCCTCTTGAATCTTGCAAATCATTTTTCCCAAATTGTCTACCCAGTTTCATCATGGAGCGAAGTTTACGGGGGCATGTCGCGGATTTTCATTCCCAACCTCACCTATCTCCCTCTTTTAGCCCATCTCTCCCTTTCCCTTGAAATCACGTCGATTTTTTACAGAACGACCAGTCACGGACAGTTCAAGGACGGCTTTGCTACGATAGAATCTTTTATCACCCGAAAGGATCAAGCCACACTCTCAGACACACTTGCCCTGGCCCTTTCCTTTATTCCAAGAATCTCAACTTTTTGGGAACGGCTCAACAGGGCCTGGCTTTCCAGAGGAGGAAGAGACTCAATTTTTAAGGCACTCTCTCTTTTTCCCAAACTTTTTCATGTCGCCATGCGTGAAGGCTACGAAAAATCACTTGCAATTCAGAATCGAAGTCTGTAGAATTCTCACTGTAATTTCAAAATCAGCAGGAAAAATCACGATTTTCCGTGATTTCCTTTATTTATTTCTTTTTGGAGACATAAAATGCGATGTCCATATTGCGGAAGTCTTGACGACAAGGTTCTTGAATCCAGAACAATGGCAAACGGTGAATCAATCCGACGCCGCCGTGAGTGCGTAAGCTGCGGAATGCGCTTCACCAGCTATGAGCGAATCGAAGAAAAGCCTTTCATGGTCATAAAAAGAGATGGTCGCCGTCAGCCTTTTGACCGTGCGAAAATCGAAAAAGGAATTGAGCGCGCCCTTGAAAAACGCCCTGTCTCTTCAAGCACAAAAGAAAATATCATAAATGATATTGAAGACGCCGCATTCATGAAGGGAAAGTCCAGCAGGGAAATTTCCACAGCAGATCTGGGCGAAATAATACTTGACCGTCTGCACGATGTAGATAAAGTAGCATATATCCGCTTCGCCTCGGTCTACCGAAATTTCGAGGATTTGGATGAATTCATCAGCGAAGTAAAAAAACTCAAGAAGTCAAAGCCTACAGAAAAAAAGCAAAATTCATAAAAAATTGCACTTTTTTAGTCTTTCATGCTTGACACATTTTTAATAAATCTATATTATAGAGCAATCACTTGGGGGCATAGTCCAGCTGGTAGAACACCGGACTCATATTCCGTATGTCATAGGTTCAAGTCCTATTGCCCCTATTTTATTTTAACCCACGATTTTTTAAGTCGTGGGTTTCTTTTTTTATTCGAAAATTTTCTTCAGGACTTGAACCTACGGTTCAAGCGGAAAAATCATAGATTTTTCCGAGACTCACTCAAAACTCACCTCGTGAGTTTTGCCCCCTTTCGGGGTCGTTCCCTACCTATTGCCCCTACTTTATTTTAACCCACGATTTTTTAAGTCGTGGGTTTCTTTTTTTATTCGAAAATTTTCTTCAGGACTCGAACCTACCAGACACCCTATATATTATTTAGAGAGTAAATGGTATATCTCTTTATAATATAAAGATTTAGCTTTGCTTATATTTGTTTATTTTGGACTCGAAAAGCTCAAAAAATGAATATAAAGTAAACAGTAAGATGCAATAATACAAGTATCTGCCAGAATATACTTTACATTTAGATACCATAATGATAAAGTATAAATATCTTTCTGCCGGCCCTATGGAAAGGAAAGATATTTGAATAAACCATATTTGTTATTCAAGACAAAGCATTCACCATTTTGGTATGCGCAAGTCCGTCTCCCCGACGGCACAATTTCCCGAAACAAAAGTACGGGAAAAGAAAATAAGACTGATGCTGAACGCACAGTAATGGAATGGATCGTAAAAGGTTCTGTACCAGAGCGAACATCTAGAACTGGAAAAGCAATCGGCAAACAATCCTTCACATTTATTACTCTTCTTAATTATCTGAAGACGAATGATTTGTCTGAGCAGGAAATTAATGACCTCATTGAGGTAATGAAATCCCGTAAAATCATTCAAACTGCAGTCAGACCAAATGCAAAGGGTGACTGTGATGCGATGGAGTTCCTTATTGATTTCTGGACACGGGATAAATCCCCATATCTTCGTGAAATGGAACTTAAAGGACATTCATCAACTAACCGTCACATTCTGAACATGAGAAACATTATTGCTCATCACTGGAAACCTATTCTTGAAGGAAAGCTTCTTGGAGAAATTACCAGAGATGACGTAAAAAAGATTTTCATGGCTGAGTCTACACAGAAGCTTTCCCCAAAAACAGTAAAAGCCATTCTTCAGGCACTAACAGTTCCTCTGAAATGGGCTCACCTGAATGGTTTGATTGAAAACAATTGTTATTCAGGAATTATCACACCTAAGAGTACTCCAAAGAAAAAAGTTATCCTTTCACTTGAACAGACCATAGACCTATTCAATGCTGAATGGGATAACGACCGTGTAAAACTTGCATGTGTTATAGCCTGCTTTACTGGAATGAGACAAGGTGAGATTCTTGCGCTTCAGATACGTGATATTGGCGAGGATAGAATTTACATCCGACATTCATACAGTCCTTATGAAGGCTTAAAAACACCAAAGAATGGAGAAGAAAGAGAATTCAGAATCCCAACTGAACTGAGAGACATGATTTTGAATCAGGCATCTTTCAATCCGTGGGGAACTGATCCTGATGCATTTGTATTCTTCAGTTCACAAAGTCCTGACAAACCTTTATCACCTAAAAGATTCAACAGATATCTCAGACGGGCTCTGGAATCAATTGGATATCCAAATCCAGAAGAAATTACCTTCCACAGTTTCCGTCATGAATGGTGTACAAATACACTTTCTGATATCGGGGACCAGAGAATCTGTATGATTGGTTCAGGACATAAAACTGAAAGCGTGTTCAACAATTATGCAAATCATATTCAGAAAGAAATTGCTTTGAATAAGATTGCTGAAAGTACGGAGCATCTGTTTTCACCAATCCTTAGAAAACTTAGTTCTGATGCAGTTTATGTCATTAATGATGATGAAATTGATGAAGAAGAAAATGGAGTTAAGCTTTTACCGGAAAAAGTAGGAGCTTAAAAATAATCGGAGAGAGTTAAAACTTAATCTTTTGGAGGAGCAGCACATGAAAAATGAAACATCACCAGATAAACTCTGGCTCCAGAAGGAAGTCATCGAATACTTACGATGCGCACCTTCTTCATTTCATTCTTGTGAACGTTATGATTGGCTGAAAGAAAGAGCCATCAAAGACGGACGCAGAAGAAAGTACAAAAAGTCTGATGTTCTGGCATTCGTTGAACGCTTACAGAAATCAGCATAAGTACTTTTGAAGTTGGCACTGGCAGTCTGGTAATAGATTCCAGATTGTCAGTGAAATCTAAACTATAAACAACACATAAGGGTAAACATATGAAACTTAACGACATTATCAGCATGGTGAAAGACACCACTCAGAAAATTGGAGAGAAGAAAACTCTCAAAATTAAAGACATTGTCCTCATTCCAGAATTCCAGAAGCTTTTAGTTATGGAAGCAGATGTTTTGGAAAAGATGCGGGAATCAATGAGAGAAGAAGGTTTTAAGCCAGGACACGAAATTCATATCTGGAAGCATGGAAAAGAATACATCCTGATTGACGGCCACACAAGAAAGTGCGCATGGGAAAGTTTGGGAAACAAGACAATCCCTTGTATCATCCACAACTTTGCGGACATTGAAGAAGCAAAGACTTTTGCAATTAAAGAGCAGATAAACCGCAGAAACTTAAGCGGACAAGCTCTTTTGGATGCAGTCGCAAACTTCAACTTTGAGAAAGGAAAAGGAAATGTAGTTGGTGAAAAAGGAAAGGCATCTGAAATTATCGCAAAGCAGATTGGAGTTTCTGCAAAAACTGTTGAAAAGACAAGACTTGTTTTGAAGGAAGCAAGCCCTGAGCAACTGGAAGCCATCAAAAAAGATGAAATCAGTATGAATCAGGTTTATAAGCAGATTCAGGACAAGAAAAAGCCAAAGCCAGAACCAAAGGCAGAAGAAAAATCAGAAAAAGAATCTGTCACTCAGGTGCCCCCAAAATCTGACTCAGAAGCAAAGGTTGATGCTAAAGGTGAAGAAACTAAAGCAAAGCCTGCAGCAAAAAAAGCAACTGCAAAAGCTAACTCCAAATCAAAGACGGATGAAGCCTTTGCTAAAGGTGTACGCTATGCAATCAGTGAGATTAGAAAAGGAATCAGCCTTGAAGACCTTGAAAAATCTCTGAGCGCATAATACGAGGTAAATCGGAAACAAAGGCTACTCCCAGGGCCTTTGTTTCAAAAGCCAAAAGTGAAAGAGCCTGCCCAAAGGAGTACAACAGTGAGCGAAAGCTACACGGCATCATTTCACAACGGCGGAATGGAAAAAGATGGAATTGATTCAAGCGGGAGAAAACGCAAGAAGCTTTATCAGGCCTGCCGAGAACACAATATTCGTGATCCGAAATATTGTGAAAAGCAGGAACACATTGTAAAAGGCGGTCTGCATGAAACATGGATTGATATTCCACCAAAAGAAGCCTATGAGCAGATTTTTGGTGAAGCTTTTAAGGAATACAATTCTAAACAGAGAAAGAAGGAAAGGCAGTTCAATTCTTATTGGGAAAAGGTAAAGAAATCCAAAGACCTTGTACCCGTAAGGGAAGCTCTTATTACAATCGGCAACGTTGAACAGATGCCAGATCCAGAAGTCCAGAAGGAAATCTACAAGGCCTTTTTGGAAGAGTTTCAAAAGCAGAATCCGAACATGAAGGTAATCGGTGCTTATTATCATGCGGATGAAATGCGAAAGGACGGAAACGGTGGTTTTGTAAAAGGTGCACCCCACATGCACTTAGACTATATCCCCATATCCTACAACTGCAAACGCGGACAGAAGATTCAAAACTCCATGAACGGTGCTTTACTTGAACAAGGCATCATGAACATAGAGGTTGATCCAGAAGTCGCGGAGAAGAAATTCGGAAAGCGGGAAAAACTAAGCAAAACCAGAGCCAAGGCAAAAGTTCCCAAGGCCGTAGCAAAGCAGATGGACGCAAGCGCAAGCCTAAAGGAAAGAATGAAATGTCTTCCCAAATTAGACGAGGAAAATCCAGAAGCTGAGCCTGAGAAGATTACCAAAACGCGCATGGTAACAAACCTGATTCAATGGACACAAGCGCAAAGAAATCTTTTGATGAAGATTGCCCGTGAGCATGGACTTACAATCGAAAATCCTAACGAAAAGCGGGAACATCTTTCAACAGAAGATTACATCTATTCCAAAGACCCAAGTCTTAAAAGTCAGGTTTACGGATTAGGTGAAAAGCTTCTTACAGACGTGAAAGAAGTTGATTCTGAAAAGGTTGAAATGGTTGAATGGCATAGCAAAGTCAAAGAACTTGCAGAATCGGCAGACGAGAAAATGAAGGAAGCTGAAGCCCAGAGACAGAAAAACCATGACTATTTTGATTACAAAAATCGAAAGAATCGGGAATGGGAAAAGGACTTACAAGAGCAGTCCGAAGTCCTTAAAAAAGAAAAGACCTTCTTTGCAAATGCGAAAAAGCATGCTTCCGAATCCCTTCACAAGTTCGTGCAGAAACTTAAAAAGAAAAAGAAGGAAGTTGAAGAAAAGGACAAGGCCTTAGACAAGGCACTTGAAGATGTTTCAAAGCTTGCAGAACGAGCCCAGATTCTGAGTCAATCATCGGCCACACGCTATGAAGACTTTGAAGATGACATACAGTTCAAAGATGCAAGGAAGATGGCATTTTCAAGAGACGGCAACGGCCTTTGCCAATGGTTTACCAATGTAGACCGCAAATTCAGCGCATGGCTACACAAGGCAGACTATTTTATTAAGCACTTCTGGAACAAGACCCCAGACGACTTGATAATAGTTGCCGAAGATATGCGCAAAAGTTACTGTCGAGACGTAAGCGAGTATATCGAAAAAGGCATGAGAGGAAACACCCTCAGCCAGATAAAAGAAGCCCGCGAAATTAAGGAAGAAGTTCCAAAAATCAGGGAGACAGTAAAACCAAAACAAACCCGCACAAGAAAAGAAATTGATTGGTGGGATTAAACAACATTAGAGGAGTACAACAGTATGAGTAGTTTTTCAAACGGGAACTATGTTCCATCAGGAATGGATTTTTCAGATTGGGTAGAATATCTTGAAGAAAAAAGAGACGCTGAAAAATTCGCTTTAATCGATAAAGAATTTGAAGAGTTCTTTGGGGAATTTCTTGATTTAGAGCCAGAGGAAGAGGAAGAAGAATTTAAGCTTTCTCTTCCAGAGGAACATTTATCATTCCTCAAACATGAAGCTGATAAATTTATCGATGGTGTAAAAGAATCATTATCAGGTATGACTAAAAGCGGAAAATTCGAGTCTCTGGCAGAGATGCAGAGAGAAACGCGGGAACGGCTTTTATTTAACTTTATCAGGGATAACAAAGATGAAGTTTTCTATTCTGTTTTAAGGAGCCCTAGCAATTCTTTTCTGGAAGAGGAACGCAAGAGCCAGACCTTCATCAACCTTCATAAGATTGCTAACGCAAAATCTTTTGATCCTCAAAACGAGGAACTTATGAAGGCCTTGAAGCAGTATGATTCAGTTTTGAAGAATGAGCCATGGGCTAAAAAACATTCCGCCTATGTTGATAAATGGATGAACAGTAAGGCGGGAGACAAGACCTCTGTTTTCGCAAAACTTCTTGATGCAAAACTGAAAGTCTTAAGCGATTCCGTCAGCCAGGAACCTGAGCAGACAAAGAAGAAATCACCCAAGCGAAGTTTTGACATGGAACGCTAGTTTTTCCATCTAATCTCAGCAGAACCGCAATCTTGCAATAGTGCTTGATTGCGGTTTTTTAATTAGCGCACCGTTTCCCTAACAGAAAAAGAGCCGTAAAGGCATAAAAAAAGAGCCTTCGGAACTACCCCAGAACTTGTAGCCAAGTTCTAACACAATAGAAGTTTGCCCGCGTTTTTACAAAAAAATCCGCTACAAACTTCTATTGTGCGAGGGCATATCCCCTCGACCCCTTGTCTATTCCGTTCCGAAAAGCGCGGGCAAATGAAAGCTTCCCCAAAAGGAAGTCTTTCACCGCTTTTTTTTCTCCACTTCATAGCCACCAAAAGGCTCTGCCCTTTGGAAACCTGAGAAGGGCAACGGTGCCCTGTCTAAACCTCCGCCAACAAGACTCAGTCTTTTTGGATTATCTGCCAAACGGCCAGCATTCTGGACTTCTAGCTACCCTAAAATTCAATTAGAACTATTGTACATAAGCGGCACTATCAGAAGTTCGCGGACGGAACTGTAAAAG
>JAFUHS010000027.1 GCA_017468745.1 Treponema sp.
AATGTTTCACAAGACTATATATTTTAATTTTAAAATCCGATATAGTAAATATATGGGAAAGATTTTTGTTTTTGTTAATCAGAAGGGTGGCGTTGGCAAAACAACTTCCGCTATCAATATTGGCGCTTACATGGCTGAGCTTGGCAAAAAGGTCCTGCTTGTGGATTTCGACTCTCAGGGCAATATGACCACAGGTGTAGGCGTTTCAAAAGACAAGCCATCGATTTATGAATTTATGGACGATGACTCGCTGGCAGAAAAAGCTATCAAGCACAGCGCAGTTCCGAACCTAGACGCAATCAGTGCGGACGAATCTCTTGCAGGTGCGGCGATTGAATTCGCTGACGAAAAAATTGTCAGCAAGGAAAAACGCAATTTCATTCTCAAAGAAGCGCTTGATCCTCTCCGTGACAAATATGATTATATTTTAATCGACTGTCCGCCTTCCCTCGGGCTTTTGACTTTGAACGGTCTCGTAGCGGCAGATGCCGTTCTCGTTCCCATGCAGTGTGAGTATTTCGCCCTCGAAGGAATCACACTTTTGCTGCAGACAGTAAAGCGAGTCCAGAAATCACAGAATCCGAATCTTATTTTGGGTGGAATTTTCTTCACTATGTACGACAGCAGGACTCGACTGGCTCAGGATGTGGTCAGAAATGTTCAGGCTTATTTTAAAGAAGCGGTTTTCAACACGATTATTCCGAGAAACATCCGTCTTTCAGAAGCACCGTCTCACGGTCAGCCGATTTCTCTTTACGACCCGTCCTGCGTGGGCGCAAAGAGCTATAAAAAGCTTGCAGAAGAGGTAATCAGCCGTGGCTAAAAAATTCGGATTGGGAGCAGGTCTTTCTGACCTCATGGGCGAGGCTGGTTTAAGCGCAGAAGATTTTACGGCGCATCATGATGAGGAGTCAGTTCAAAATCAGGGTGAACAAACTCAGACAGAAGGGGGGCTTCAATCAGAAGCGGCCCAGGCGGTAAGCAAGGCCATTGAGGCCGGTAATATCCCGGAAGAAGTTGCCCGAGGCGAGAGAAAATTGCCAGAGGGAATCAATGTTGACGAAAACGGACAGCTCTGGCTCAGCGTCGATTTGCTCAAACCCAATCCCAAACAGCCCCGTAAAGTTTTTGAAGAAGAATCTTTGCATGAGCTTGCGGACTCAATCCGGGAACACGGAATTTTGCAGGCAATCACTGTGGAAGATGCGGGAGACGGTTCTTTCTATATAATTGCAGGTGAACGCCGAACCAGGGCGGCAAAAATCGCTAATCTTGCCGAAGTTCCTGTCCAGCTACGCAAATATTCTGACCAGAAAAAGCTTGAAATCGCACTTATCGAAAACATTCAGCGCGAAGACTTAAATCCAATCGAAGAAGCTGAGGCATATTATCAGCTCATGGAGATTTCGGGCTTGAGTCAGGAGCAGGTGGCTGCCCGCGTTGGTAAAAACCGCTCTACGGTAGCAAACGCGGTACGATTACTAAAATTGCCAGAAGACATGCGCACTTCCCTCGTGCAGGGGCATATCACTCCGGGGCATGCCAGAGCACTTCTCGCGGTTAAAGACAGTGCCGACATGCGCATCCTTTTCGCAAAAATCATCGGAGCAGGCATGAATGTGCGGGATGCCGAAGAAATGGCTCGAAGCCTCAATGAAGGCGCGGGAAACGGCATTAAAAAGCCTAAAGAACCCAAAAACGAAAACAAAGACCCCAATATCACCGCTCTGGAACAGGAATTCATTGAGAAACTGGGTACAAAAGTTCAGATAAAAGGAACGATGGAACGGGGAAGCCTTGAAATTCAGTTCTTTACGAAAGATGATTTGAATCGCATTTATTATTTGATTTGCGGAAACGAGTAGGTCAATGCATAATTCATAATGAAGAATGCATAATTAAGAGAGAGTGCAAAAAAAACGGCTGGAGTTGGGGTTCTGACAAAAAGTCGCTTGAACTTGTTCACCGCGACTTTTTTGGCAGGTTCCCAACGGGAAGCCGTTTTTTTTTGTTTGTGTATATTATTTCTTTGTGAGTTTTCCGTTTTCGAAAATCATGTTTGCTTTTTCGATGTAGCTGGCAGGAATTGTGATTCCGCAATTTTTGGCAGCGTCAAGGTCGAAGAGCAAATCACTGTCGCTTGGGTCTGTCATAAAGCGGACTGGGATTGAGCTAGGTTTTTCTCCGTTAAGGATTTTAAGAATAATTTCGCCTGTGGCCCGTCCTGCCTTGTAATAGTTGAAGCCGCTGGCGATAAGGCAGCCTCCGTCTTGAGCCCCTGTGACATCACCTGAGAAAATAGGCTTTTTTGCCTCGCCAAAAACCTGCTTAACAGCAGAAAGGGCGCTGAAAACAGTGTTGTCCGTGGTGAGATAAAGGCCGTCAACTCGTTTGATGATTGCCTCAGCCGCCTGTTTAACTTCGCTTGAATTGGTGATTGCCTGTGTGACAAGTTCCAAGCCCGCCTGCTCGCATCCTTTTTTGACCAATTCCAATGAAGAGACGGAATTTGCCTCGTTGCTGGTGTAGATGTAGCCCAGAGTTTTGATTCCGGCCAGTTCCTTGAAAAGGGCGATGTGCTGCTCCGTAGGGATTGCATCGCTCATGCCGGTGACATTGCCTTCGCCGTGGTCAAGAGATGTGACAAGACCTGCTCCCAAAGGATCGGTGACCGTGCCGAATACAATTGGAATGTCGTCAATGGTGTTTGCCATTGCAAGGGCTACAGGGGTCGCGATTCCCACGGCAACATCAACGCGCTCGTCCTTGTATTTGAGGGCGATTTGACTGGCAGTGTTGGGGTCGCCATTGGCATTTTGCAAATCGTAAGTGGCATTAATGCCGTTTTCTTTGAGCACATCGATGACTCCCTGCTCAACCGAGTCAAGGGCGACATGCTGAACGATTTTTGCGATGCCGATTTTATATGTTTTCTCTCCGATGTTGCTTGTGACGGCAGTTTTTTTGTTGCAGCCGGCAAATGCAAAAAGCGCAAGGGCTGATGCAAAGACGGTCAGTGATTTTGTTGCTTTCATTTTTAAGTACCTCAAAAGATTATTTTCAGAAAGATGTTACTATAAAAAGAAACAAAATGTCAAGATGCGCTAGGCTATGGAAGCCCGAAGTAGCCGTAGGCTATGAGCGTTAGCGAAGGCTGGAACAGCCGACCTGCGTAAGCAGGGAGCGCCCAATTGCTCATTGCTCATTTTATCTATATTATAGAAGTTATGATTCAGGGAATTCTCATCGAAGGATTGATTTTTGGCATTATGGTTCTGGGCGTGTTCATGACTTTTCGCGTCCTGAATTTCTGCGATATGACGGTGGACGGCTCTTTCCCCATGGGAGCCTGCGTGCTTGCCGCCTGTCTTACCCACGGCATTTCTCCCGCTCCTGCCCTTCTGATTGTCTTTGCGGCAGGTCTTCTGGCAGGGCTTTGCACCACCGTGATTTACACCAAGCTCCGCATCCCCGACTTATTGGCCGGCATTCTGATGATGACCATGCTATATTCGGTGAACCTGCGTGTCATGTCCAATCAGGCCAATGTGTCTTTTTTGCGGATTCCGACAATTTTTTCTTCAATTAAAGAATTCATGAAAACAAATGTTCCGGCTCTCACTCCAGACTGGGGAATCGTCTTTTTTCTGGTGATTTTTACAGGAATCTTGCTGGTGATTCTGAATCTCTTTTTCTCCACGGATTTCGGCCTCACTATAGGTGCTTTGGGAAGCAATCCCCAGATGGTAATTTCCCAGGGCGTTGACCCGCGGATTGTGCGTGGCGTTGGAATATGCTTCGGTGACGGACTAGCGGCTCTTTCAGGCGCACTTTTTGCCATGTACTCAGGGTTCGCCGATGTGGGAAGCGGAAGCGGTGTGGTGGTTTCGGGACTGGCATCATTGATGCTCGGGGAATTCGTCATCCACTCAAACAAAATCGGCTGGCAAACTTTCCGCGTGATTTTAGGCTCAATCCTCTACCGCGCCCTCATGTTCATTGCCCGCCGCTACGGCTACAACATCGGAATGAACGCCAACGACTTAAAGCTCGTCACAGGCCTTATGATTATCGTCTGCCTGATTGTCGCAAAGAAAGATGTGGTGGGCTATTTCAAGGCACATTTGAAGCGAGCTGAAAAATAACCGCTGCTCAATCAGCAGGAAGTGGAAAAAACTCGTAAAAACTGATATATTTTAGATATGGCACAGAACAAGGATTTGAATCAGGCAAAAGCTCAGAAAAACGACGAATTCTATACCCAGCTTTCCGACATCGAAAACGAGATGAGGCATTATCGCGCTCATTTCAAGGGAAAGACTGTTTTCTGTAACTGTGATGATCCGTATGAAAGCAATTTCTTTAAGTACTTTGCCATATACTTTAATTCATTGGGCTTAAAAAAACTGATTGCGACCTGCTACCGTGGAAGCCCGATTTCTTATACCGAATTGCCGCTCTTC
>JAFUHS010000028.1 GCA_017468745.1 Treponema sp.
AGCTTGCAAAAAATGGCGGCGGAAAACTTATCGTGGATGCCGGAAGCTGGCTTACAGGTCCGATAGATTTAGTTGAAAATTCAACATTGGAGCTTAAAGAAGGCGCGGAACTTTCCTTTATTACAGATCCAAATGCTTATCCTCCGGCATTTACCCGCTGGGAAGGCGTTGAGTGCTACGCAATGCACGCTCTTATCCGGGCCGCAGACTGCAAAAATGTCACGGTCACAGGAAAAGGCACCATTAACGGAAACGGAAACGCATGGTGGGAGCTTGTTAAGGCAAAAAAAGCTTCCGGTCAGAAAACGCCTTCAGAATCTTATGAGCTCGCCCTTGCAAAAATGAATCCAGGCTATGAAAATCAGGCTGGCGGCGGCGGCGGCCGTGAAACTCAGTTTTTGCGTCCCTGCCTCGTTGAATTCATCAACTGCCAGCATGTTACGCTTGAAGGCGTCTCAATCAAGAATTCTCCTTTCTGGACCGTTCATCCACTTTATGTGGACGACCTTACTTTGCAGAATCTCAAAATCGAAAATCCCTCTTCTGCTCCGAACACGGACGGAATCGATGTTGACTCATGCACGAATGTAAAAATCCTCAACTGCTATGTTGCTGTCGGCGATGACGGAATCTGTCTCAAATCCGGCTCAGGCCCTGACGGAATCCGCGTCAACAAGCCCACGGTAAATGTCACGATTAAAGACTGCACGGTTCGCTTTGCCCATGGCGGAATCGTTCTCGGCTCAGAGACAGCAGCAGGAATCCAGCATGTTCACGCTGAAAACTGCGATTTGAGCGGAACTGACCGTGGCATCCGAATCAAGAGCCGACGGGGCCGTGGCGGAGATTTGTTCGACATCGAGCTTAAAGACCTTGTTATGGACGACACTCTCTGCCCGATTGCAATGAATATGTACTACAAGTGCGGCATCACTGACACAAAATCGCCCCTATTCTCTCTGGAAAAGCAGCCTGTCACAAGCGAGACACCCCGAATCCACGATGTCAAAATCATCGGCTGTACGGGCAAAAACTGCAAGGCAAGCGCCGGCTTTATCGTTGGTCTGCCTGAAATGCCTATCGACAACTTGGAAATCCGAGACTGCCACTTTACCACCGACGAATCTTCTGACCGCTCACCGATGGAAAGCGATATGTTCTACGGTTTGCCTGAAGTCAGCGTAAAGTCTTTCCGTGTACGAAACGCTCCGGGGGCAAAATTCGAGAATGTCAGGATTGACGGTCCTAAAGAAACATTCATTTATGAGTAGATTTTTAACTGAATCCTGCCGATAATATAAGCACTCGTGTTATACGAGTGCTTTTTTTGACAGGAAGCACCTATCAATTGCTTCCGCAAAACGGGGGAATCATGAAAAAGTCATTTAAGTTTTTACTTTCACTTCTTCTTTTGAGTTTTTTTGTATCAGGTCTCTTTGCAGAAGGGTATCATGTCTGCCTTGCCTCATATCAAAAACTTTCAAATGCGCAGGAAATGGTACGAAAACTGGAAAACCAGAGCCTTTCTGCCTTTATTAATGAGAACAAGGTTAAAAATAAGACTTATTACCGAGTTCTTCTTTCAAAAGAATTTAAAAAAATTGAAGATGCGCGAAAATATCGCGATGAAGTTTCAAAATACTCTTTTGTGAAAGAACTTAAACTCAAAGACTTCTGGGTCTGTAAAGCTGACAAAAACCTTGCGCCCAAAAGTGATGTGCCAGCACCAGCTCCTAAAAAAGAAGTAAAAATCGTGCCGGCTCCAGCTCCTGTTCCAAAACCACAGCCAAAACCTGTAGAGATAAAACCCGAACCGAAAATTGAGCCGATTCCAGAGCCTCCTGTAAAAAATATTGAGCCAGAACCTGCTCCTATTCCTGAGCCAGAACCATTACCCGCTCCAGAACCAGCTCCTATTGAGCCGATAATCGTAAACAATGAAACTGCCGAAAGCAATGTTCTTGATAAAAACGAAAAAGCCGTCCTGTCAGAGAAGACACCCTACTCTGTATTAGTGCGCTCATATAAGTATTCGCAGTTTGCAGAAAATGACAGTGCCCGCCTCAAAGAACTTGGTTTTGATTCTTATCTCCTGAACACATTTGATGACACTTCTTTCTTTGCCTTCAATATCCATGTTGGTGCTTTTGAGACTCGTGAGGAAGCGGAGACTCTCAAAAATCAGTTTACGGATGCAGGAATACTTGGAACAGAAATTTCTGACTATAATGAAATAAAGCCTAAAATCGAAAAATACGATGAAATCATCACAAGCAAGAATGTTACTTTTGATGACGGCCGCACTGACTTGCTGACAGTGATTCCTGCCTCAACCGAAAAACTTGTATCTCATTTCCCGGCCAATAAGGATTTCCAGATTAAAGAAATTTCTATTTTGGATTATGACAATTACCTGACAAGTGGAAGCAAGCCCGACATCAATTCTCCGATTTTAGATTATATTGGTGAGAGCGCAGCTGTTCACTCTGCCTTACTTGCAACATATCGCGATGAACTTTATCAGAAAGAAGTGACCGTATTCCTTACGAATGCTGATAATTTTGCTTTTAATGAAGGTGTAGAGCCTTCCGGAGAAAAAATCCAGCTTGCTTCTTCAAAAGGAAACCTTGAGAGTGATTTGTATGAAAAAGACGGCGAGCTGGTACTTTGCGGCGTGAATTCTGCTGAGAATGTCTATGTTCGGATGCAGACTAAAGATTTTATTAAAGAGGAATTTATCTCCTTCCTGAACGAATCTTTCACTGATTCAAATCTGTCTCTTTATCCCCAGCTTCGCCGAACGCTTTTTGTTCTCCCAGATCAAAATACAGCTGCTGCCCGAGGATTCATCAGCTTCAACCTTAAGAATGTGGGCGATGATTATGCCAACGACAGGGGATATGCGGCATGGTCTCTTCCCATTGTTGGTCACGCTCTTGCAAAAACATATTTTATCGAAAACAGCAATTTATTCTGTATCGGATTTTATGATTTAGACTACGATTTCAATGCCGAGCAAGTTCATGCGCATTTTACGGAAGCAAAAAATACTGTTGAGATTTCAGAATCAAATCAGTCTGTTTCAGTAAATGGTGTTGACGGCTGGTATTTGCTGAATCCAGAGCAAAAAGAAGTCTCTTTCTCAACAAAATCATATATTATTGCGATTGATGCTGAGTCAAACAGCACTCTTACAAAAGAAGATTTAATTCGTGCCGGAACAGACTTGAAAATCTGGAATGCAGCAGCTGTAATTGATGCCAAGTAATTTCTAAAGGAAATGAAAAGATTTTTTTTGAAACGCCTTATCTGCGCTTTTCTTTTGATTGTCGTTTTTCCTCATTTGCAGTCAGAAGCTTCTGAAGCAGAAGAGAAAAACTTCAATCTCTTGGGAAGCCGTGAAACTTTTGCCCTGTCTCCCGTAACAGACGGTCTGCTTTTTGGAAGCGGTCTTTTGCTTTCTGGTGGAAATTTAATCACCAAATATGCGGTAAAGATAAACCGTCAGGAATATGACGGCAAAATCTATGATAAAGATGATGTCAATTCTTTTGACAGGCTTTTCATGAATTCATATTCAGCGACAAAGGATAAAATCGCGGATTTTCTTATGGTAGCTTCAATGGCGAGCCCTCTTGTCCTTGCCGCTACCGATAAAGAAGAATGGTTCACTTGTGCCGTGATGTATGCTGAAACGCTCATGATTGCCAACGGCATAAAGGAAACAGTAAAACTCTTCGTGAATAGACCCAGACCCTATATGTATTATGATTCCGAAACTTTTCCAGAAGATGTAAATGATAACGGTGATTGGGCAGATTCCTTTTTTTCTGGACACGCGACACTGTCTTTTGCGGGAGCGACTTTCGCAAGCTATGCCTTCTGGAAGTATTTTCCCGAATCCAAGTGGCGTATCCCTGTGCTGGCGGGAAGCTATACTCTTGCCGCGACAACGGCGGTCATGCGCCTTTCCAGTGGAAATCATTTTATGACAGATGTTTTGACTGGGGCTGTAATTGGAAGCGGCGTTGGATTTTTGGTACCATGGCTTCACACATTCAATGCCAAACACAAGGATTTTAATGTGGGAGTGCTTGCGAACGGCTTTTCGGTCGCCGTAAAATTTTAGCTTAAAGTCTTTATGATAATCTCCGCGACGGCGGTTTTCTTTGAGCCGGTGTCCATGGCTTCTTTTTCGATGTAGCGGTGGGCTTCCTGCTCGGTCATATTTTTGCTTTGCATCAAGAGCATTTTCGCCCTGTTTACCAGACGGATTTCTTCCATTTTTTGTTTGAGCTGGGTCGCCTTACTTGACAGAACCTGCACTTTATATTGTACGGCAATCGCAATCTTAATCATGTTGTAAAAATAAAAGTGGTCGAATGGGGATATAAGCGTAAGGATTCCATAGCCTTCGACCTTAAAGCTGATTTGGTCAAAATGTTCGGCTGGCGCGAGAAGGAGTATTGTGCTCAGAGAGTCGGAAATGTCAATCGCAAAGTCTGTACCCTCACCTTCAGCAAAATCCGCAATCACGATATTAAAATTTCGTTCATCGCATTTTCGCCGGGCTTCGTTAAAATCCGCACAAACGGTAAGTTCAAATTGAGGGGGAAGCAGCATTACGCTTACAAGAGAGGAGATTTTCGTATCTTTTGTCACTAACAGGACTGAATGGCTGTCACTCGTCATTTTGTTTCAGCCTTACCCCAAAATTTCTTTGACAAATTCACTTTTTAGTGCGAGCTCTTTTGCCTCTTCGATTGTGTCCGGAATCGTCTTGTAGCTCACTCTTTTTGCCACAGAAGAATCAAAAAGATTTTCGCTGGCCGGGGCAGGCGGCTTCAAGTTGTTTTTTATTCCGTCGATTGCCGCATGGATGAGCAAGGTGAAAGCGATATAGGGATTACAGCTCGGGTCTGGGGAGCGGATTTCTAAGCGCGTTTTATCCCTGCTTGCAGGAACTCGGATAAGAGCCGAACGGTTTTCATTGCCCCAGCAGATAAAGCGGGGAGCCTTTGCCTCTCCGAGCCGATTGTATGAATTCTCCGTTGGATTAAGAAAATAGGTGATTTCCTCAATATGACTGAGAATCCCAGCAAGAATCTGCTCATTTTTACCAGTATCATTGCACGAAATGTTTATATGCATTCCGCTTCCAGGTTTGTCGAGAAGAGGTTTGGGAGAAAAATCCGCATAAAGCCCGCTTTCGGCAGCCTTCGTACGGACAATCCATTTGAAAGTTGAGGCATTGTCGGCGGCAGTAAGCGGGTCTGAATAGCGGAAATCAACTTCGTTCTGACCAGGACCTTCCTCATGATGGCTTGATTCTGGCGTGATTCCCATTTGCTCTAATGTAAAGCAGATATTTCGTCGGATATTTTCGCCCTTGTCTTCTGGGGCAATGTCCATGTAGCCGGCCTTGTCAAAGGGAATTTTCGTCGCTTCGCCGTTTTCATCGAGTTTGAAAAGATAGAATTCAAATTCTGTGCCGATTTGAAGGTCAACACCGCATTCTGCCTTGATTTTTTTAGCCGCACTTGTGAGGAGATGGCGACAGTCTTTTTCGTATGGAGAACCATCTGAACGACGGATGTCGCAGAACATGCGGATTACCTTTCCTGAACTAGGTCTCCATGGCAAAACAGATAAAGTAGAAGCGTCTGGAAAGAGGAATAAATCAGCCCTATTGGCTTCTTCAAAGTCAGGGATTGCCGAAGCGTCAAAAGCAACCCCATTTTCAAATGCACGGGGAAGCTCGCTTGCCATAATCGTTGCGTTTTTCTGCTTGCCTGAAAGATCGAAATATGCAAGCCGCACGAATTTGACATCTTCTTCTTTTACATAATCCAAAACTTCTTCTTGTGTGTACAACATGCTTTTCTCCATAAAAAAAGGCCGTAGACTTTGCGCTGAAAGACACTTTGAGCGAAAAACCTACGACCTCTTTGCCGTTTGATTTTAGTTTAACGAATCTCGTTTATTTTTGCAATGCTATCATGAGTTTATATTGCTAAAACCGCTCTGTATCTTTTTGCACATTCATGCTATTATTCTCGCTCAGGAGAATAGCATGAATCCATTTGAAATGGTAAAAAACCTCAAAAATCTTGAGGGAACGATGAACACGATGAAAGAAGAGCTTGCCCAAATCAGCGAAACCGGCTCTTCTGGCGGAAATATCGTACAGGTCACGCTTAACGGAAAATTTGAAGTTACCGCCGTGAAACTCGACCCCATAGCCGTTGACCCGCGGGATGTGCAGATGCTTCAGGATTTAATCGTGGCCGCCCATCACGCCGCAATGGACAAAGTACAGGAGCGAATTAAGGAAAAATCAGGTGCGCTCTTGGGTGGAATGAATTTTCCCGGTCTGTAAGGCAGAAAAATGACAGCGATTGACGAACTCACCGACTCATTTTCACATCTTCCCGGAATAGGGAAAAAATCCGCCGGGCGGCTTGTGAACTATATTCTCAAAGCAGATTCTGCATGGATTCAGAGATTTGCAAGTCAGCTTGCTACCCTGCAAGACAAAATTCACGTCTGCTCAGTCTGCGGTGCGTGGACAGAAAACGACCCCTGCTCTATTTGCTCAAATCCCATGCGAGACCAGAGCGTCATCTGTGTAGTTGAACAGCCTCAGGATGTGGCGACGATTGAAAGCTCCCATGAATTCTCGGGTCTTTTTCATGTTTTAGGTGGAGTAATCGCACCACTTGAGGGAATCGGTCCGGAGCAATTGAGAATAGCCCAGCTATTGGATAGAGTTCGTTCTGGCTCCGTAAAAGAAGTTATTCTGGCAACGAATCCTACGGTAGAGGGCGATACAACAGCTCTTTACATTCAGAGACTTTTATCAGAAATCGAAGGTGTCACGGTCACACGGCTTGCAAGCGGGCTTCCTGTAGGTGGCGATTTGGAATATGCGGACAGATTGACTCTAGCCCGAAGTTTCCGTGGCAGAATGAAATTCTAAAACAAATCTCCCGGCTTATTCCCCGCATCATTTTGGGCTCATTTTTTGCTGTAACAAACCGAGCAGCCAGTAATCATCACATGTTTTTTACCTTCAGTGCGATTAAAAAGGCGGGCAATAAGTTCTCCGTCTAATGGAACTTCTTTTCCACAGACTGGACAGGTTCTTTTTACACCCGGCTCTGGCTTTGGATAGCAGTGGGGGCAGCCGTGGACGGTCATTCTTTGGTCAGCGGTGGTCATAGGACGGTAAATTCGAGAAAACATATCCTCATTTTTTGCAAGAGGCGTTGAACAGAGGGGACAGCGCACGAAGTCAATTTTTCCATTCTCATCTTTTTGTGTGCGAAACTCCTTTTTCCTTGTAACATCTTGTCCCTGACTTAGCTTGAATTTTCTAAAGAGCATAAGGGCAAAAACAAGAATAAGCACGCCAATGAACAGAAAAAAATAGTCCATGTAATATTATCGGATAAAAGTCCGTTTTTTATCAAAATAATTGAAAGGAAAGTTCAAAAAAATTGCTGAAAGTGACTTTTTCAAACTTCCCCAAAATTTATAAAAAAATTTGTTTTAAAATAATGAAAACAGTGTTATAATATAACGGATATTATTTAAAAAACGGGGACTGTCTTGGAATCAATCAATCAGCGCAGGTTAAGTGATATAACTTTTGTAATCGACAAAAACTTGAATGTCAAAGATGGTAATCGTTCATTCTTGCGTCTCATACACAAAACTGATTTTAATTTAAATATCTCATATATCCTTGAAGATTGCGATGCGGCGAATTTCAGATATTTTCTCGAAAATTTTAACACTGCCCAGCAAAAACGAAGCTTTATAGCAACAATCAAGCCTTTTGAGAATTATATTTCCTGCATTTTTACAGTTTCAAAAGAAGGGGAACTTTTCAGGGTAGTCATCGAAGAACTTTCCTATTCCCGCCAGCTTTTGGATAAGGCTCTACTCGAAAGCCGTGAGCTTACTGCACTCATGCAAAATTTCGATGCGTATTATTTTACTTTTGACGGCTTAAAATACACCCTCAAAAACACAAAGGACTTAATTACAATCTTTACCGGTCAAAAAGAAGCTTTTAAAAAATATATCACAAACATGTTTAGAATTAATCTATATCACGATGATACGGTCGCCCAGTTTAATTCCATGCTTGATAATATCGAGAATTTTGTCTCAAACAAATATTACACGCTCCTCCAGACAGATAATGAGATTTTCACGATTCACACTCTAAAAACAAGCACAAGAACCTCTACCCTCATAGTCGCTGCAATCAATCAAAATAAAGGTGATGAGCCTGTCATGAACACCTATTCCGAAAGTCGGGACGGTCTCACGGGGCTTTACAACAAAAAAGCTATCACCGAAATGGCAATCAAAAAAATCAACGAAGAAAAATCCCCCTGCTCTCTTATCATTCTTGATGCCGATAAATTCAAAGAGTGTAACGACTCTTACGGTCATATTTTCGGCGACAGGGTTTTGGTTACAATCGCAAGTTGCATCACAGACGCAATCAAAGGAAAGGGAATCGCAGGCCGTATCGGTGGCGATGAATTTCTCATCATCCTTGACTTAACCGAAGAAGACGACATCCGCAATGTCACGCGAAATATCCGCACGGGCATTCAATGGAACATCACCAATGTTGAGCCGGGCAGCGTTGTCACCTGCTCTATGGGTATCGCACGATTCCCCCTTCACGCAAAAAACTACGAAGAACTTTTCCAGATTGCAGACAAATCTCTTTATATCGCAAAATATCGCGGCCGCAACTGTTATATCATCTATAAGCCTGAAATCCACGATAAAATCATCATCGAAAATAAACAGGTTGATGACCGGGTAGCCAGCGGTCAGTTCTACGAAGAAAATGTCACTAAAAAGCTTGAAATTCTCAATATGCTCTCAAAAGTCAAAAAAGACAAACCTGCATCCATAAAAAAACTTCTTGAAATGCTTCGGGAACATCTTCAAATCTCAAAAATAACTATTTATGATAAGAATTTCGATGTCATATACATCGTAGGAAGTGATTTAATTGATGTAAGAGGTTCCTATTTAAAATCTAACAAGCATTACTTCCAGCTTTTTAACAAATACGGATTTTTCCATCAAAATAACACGAATGTCCTTGGCTCAATAGACGGCGACCGATACGACCTGTACCGAAACGCAAACATTTCTTCAATTCTTGAAGTCCTTGCGAAAGACAAAAAAGACAATCCCCGGCTTTTAATTTGCTTCGACCTCTACAAACCGGGCCGTTCTTTCCTGCGAGATGAAATCTCTTTCGCGCTGCTTGTGGCTAGAAAACTTTCTGAAATTCTGTAAAATATAAGCATGAAAGTTTTAGTTATCGGAAGCGGCGGCCGCGAACACACAATCGCATGGCGGCTCGCCCAATCAAATCGCGTATCAGAAGTTATCTGCGTACCCGGAAACGGCGGTACGGCTCACGAATCAAAATGCAAAAATATCGATCCAAAAGATAATCCCGCTTTGCAGAATTTGTCACTTAACGAAGTGGCGGTAAATGTCGCCCTCAGCGAAAAAGTTGAATTTGCCGTAATCGGGCCAGAAGACCCTCTTGCCGAAGGAATCGCTGATTCTCTCTGGAATGCGGGAATCCCAACTGTGGGTCCAAAGGCAAAAGGTGCGGCTCTCGAAGCATCAAAAGACCTTTCTAAAATCTTCATGAAAAAATACGGCGTTGCCTGTGCTGATTCGGAAACCTTTACCGACAAAAACAAGGCTCTCGCTTATGTCCGCCAAAAAGGAGCACCAATCGTCATCAAGGCAGACGGTCTTGCCGCCGGCAAAGGTGTTGTCGTTGCAAAAACCCTCGACGAAGCCGAAAAAGCCGTTGAAGAACTTACGGCAAATTTGGGAGATGCCGGTAAAAAACTCGTTATCGAAGAATATTTGCAGGGCGTTGAGATTTCTGTCCTTGCGGCTGTCAGCGTCACCGAAGAAAGTGCGGCAAATGGTACAGCCTGCATTAAAGCCTTCCTGCCAGCCCGAGACCACAAGCGGCTTCTCGACGGAGCACAAGGCCCAAATACTGGCGGAATGGGAGCTGTCTGCCCCCTCAGTGATGTCACGGCAGAAACAATGAACGCTTTTGAAAAAAATATTTTGCAGCCAACTCTTAAAGGCCTCATCGCCGAAAAAATGGACTACCGGGGCTTTATTTTCTTCGGCCTCATGATTACAAAAGACGGGCCTAAGGCACTGGAATACAATGTACGGCTGGGCGACCCTGAGACTCAAGCTGTCTTGCCAATGATGGATTTCGACTTCTCTGAATTGTGTGAGGCGATTACAAAGGGAACTCTCAATAAATTCGAAATGAAATGGAAGAGCGGTTTCCAGGTCGCACCGGTTGCAGTTTCTGGCGGCTATCCCCTCAAATACGCAAAAGGCAAAGTCATCACGCTTTCAAACAGCGTTATTGATGCTGCGGGAGCAAAGGTCTTCATCGCAGGCGCAATTGAAGACCGCCGCGCAAAAACACCGACTCTCATCACCAGCGGTGGCCGCGTTCTCGCATGTTCAGCACACGGAGAATCATTCGATGAGGCATGGGAAAAGGCCTACGAAGCTCTGGGCGGCGTAAATTTTGAAGGAATGTTCTTCCGGAAAGACATAGGCTTGCCAGGAGCAGCTGAAAGCAACTAAAGCAAAAAAAGAGAAAAGGACACCTTTCAGAAAGGTTTCCTTTTCTCTTTCAATCTTTTTTTCTTCCAAATAATTGTCTTTTACCCGCATTCAAACGAAAACAATAACGCTCGTTCTCGATGCGGGCATTTTTTTACACGCGGAACAGCAGGTCGCTGTAGCTTGGGTAAGGCTTGTATTTTTCGCCAAGAATCGGCTCGATTGCATCTGCTACGGCACGGGTTGCTTCCATCTGAGGAATCACTTTGTCAGCGTAGAATCGGGCCTGTTTCGGTACATCGGTGATTGCACAGGCTTCATTGTGAAGTTTTTCCAGCTTCTGTGCGTTTTCATCCAGCCTGTCAGCCAGCACAGTGATTTTTTTGAGGGCATTTGTCTGAGCTGAGCATTTTGCTCCTGGAATGACAGCCATCACTTTAGAGGCCGACTTTGCCACATCGCTCATAAAGCTGTAACTTGCCGGCAGAATGTCCTTGTAAATCATATCCAGCATGGTGTTTACTTCGATGTTGAGTACCTTTGAGTATTTTTCAAGTTTGACCTCGTGGTGGCTCTTCATCTCGCTTTCGCTGTAAACGCCGTATTTTGAGAACATTTCGATATTCTGGGCGTCAAGGTAGTGCTCCATTGCGTCCGGCAAAGTTTTAAGGTTCAAAAGGCCTCGTTTTTCGGCTTCTTTTACCCATTCATCATCATAACCGTTTCCGTTGAAGATGATTTTCTTGTGCTCAGCGATTTTTTCTTTGATAAGTTCCTGCAAATCAGTGTTCAAGTCGCGGGAATTTTCAAGCCGTGTGGCAAATTCGTCCAATGTTTCGGCCACAATCGTATTGAGAACGACATTTGGACCAGAAATTGAAAGGGCTGAACCCAGCGAACGGAACTCAAATTTGTTTCCAGTGAATGCGAATGGTGAAGTTCGGTTTCGGTCAGTGGTATCCTTTGGAATCGCCGGCAAAACAGAAACACCAATCTGCATTTTTTCCTTTGTTTTCTGGCTGTAAGGAGAGCCGGTCTCGATTGAATCAAGGACGGCCTGCAATTCGTCACCAATGAACATAGAGATGATAGCCGGTGGAGCCTCGTTTGCACCCAAGCGGTGATCGTTTCCGGCAGAAGCAACGCTGTCCCGCAGTAAATCCTGATGCTTGTCCACAGCCTGAATAACAGCGGTGAGCATAAGAAGGAACTGAGCGTTTTCCCGTGGAGTTTCGCCCGGCTCAAGAAGGTTGAAGCCGTCATCAGTGCTCATGGACCAGTTGTTGTGCTTTCCGCTGCCGTTTACGCCGGCAAAAGGCTTTTCGGCCAGGAGACAGTACAATCCGTGCTTCAAAGCGACTTCTTTCATAAGACGCATGGTGAGCTGGTTTTGGTCTGCGCTCAAGTTCGTAGTGGTGAAAATCGGAGCCATTTCGTGCTGAGCCGGAGCGACCTCATTGTGCTTTGTCTTGCTCAAAATGCCAAGCTTCCACAATTCATTGTCCAAATCAGCCATGAATTCTGCGATTCGGGGCTTGATTGAGCCGTAATAATGGTCGTCCATTTCCTGACCTTTCGGAGGCATTGAGCCAAAGAGAGTGCGGCCCGTGAAAATCAAATCCTTTCGCTCTTCCCAGAGTTTTTTGTCGATTAAGAAATATTCCTGCTCAGGGCCCACCGTTGTAATCACTCGTTTTGCAGAAGTGTTTCCGAAGAGGCGGAGGATTCGCAAAGCCTGAGTGTTCAAAGCTTCCATTGAGCGGAGGAGAGGCGTTT
This sequence comes from Treponema sp., assembly GCA_017468745.1. Classification (GTDB taxonomy): domain Bacteria; phylum Spirochaetota; class Spirochaetia; order Treponematales; family Treponemataceae; genus Treponema_D. Next base: position 12,439 of record JAFUHS010000028.1, read on the forward strand.
TTTTGTCTAGTGACTCGCCTGTGTATGAGCAGAATGCTGTCGGGATGTAAAGAGAGCCGTCCTTGATGAAGGCGTAAGATGTTGGATCCCAGGCAGTGTAGCCTCGGGCTTCAAAAGTGGCACGAATTCCGCCGGAAGGGAAAGAAGAGCCGTCAACCTCGCCCTTTACCAGCTCCTTGCCGGAAAATTCCATGATTACGCCGGAACCGTTGGGAGAAATGAAAGAATCGTGCTTTTCGGCGGTGACTCCTGTAAGCGGCTGGAACCAGTGGGTAAAGTGAGTGGCTCCTTTTTCGATTGCCCAGTCTTTCATTGCGTTGGCAACCACATTGGCCACATCAAGCTCCAGTGGCGAGCCCTGCTGAATCGTTTTTTTAAGCGATTTGTAAGTGTCTTTGGGCAGACGGGAGCGCATCACATCGTCATTGAAAACCATGCTTCCAAAAATCTCTGGTACGGTAACGGACATTTTATACTCCTAAGTGCAGGAATAATATCATAAATCACAAGAAAATAGAATAGGAAGATAGAAAAGAGTTTTTCATAGCTTGATTATAACAAATAAATCCGTGTGACAATTTCCTTTATTCGTGATTTCCTAAAATCTCACGAATCTTTTTTTCATCCAGCTTGATAAAAAGATTTTTCTCGTTGGTTGGCAGAACCGTTCCTTTGGGGGCGTTTTTTGCCCGGCGCAAGTGCTTGACCTGAGTGTAATACAAATCTGCTTTGCCGTTTTTGCGGGCTTTTGAAAAATATACGGCGAGATTCCCTGCCGCCAGTAAAATTTCAAGGGGAACTGTCTTTCCAGGGCGGTTTTTGATAAAGACATAGCCACCGTGATAATCCCGCACATGAAGCCACATATCCGAGCCTTTTACAGTATGGCGGAGCAGCTCATCGTTTTCACCTGCGTCCCGACCCACGATAATCTGCCAGCCGTCAATCAAAAAGTCCAGTCCCGGATGGGCTTTCTTTTCCTGTTGCCTGGGCTTTTGCGTTTTGCGTAGAATCTGCTCCAGTTTGATTGGATTTTTTTCGGCGGTGATTTTTGCGTACTGGGCTTCGAGTTCGGCCAGCGCCTTTTCCGCTGAGTCAATGTCAAAGTCCAGATTTTCAAGGCCGCTGGTCTGTTTTTTGTAAGTCTCGTAGTAAGAGGCGGCGTTTTCCTGAGCAGATTTTTTCGGATCAATCTTGATGCTCACCTTTCTGCCGCTCTCAAAGTCTTCACATTCGAGGAAATTCGACTTACCGTCCAGGGCATAACCGTAGGCAAGAATCAAATCACCCTGATGCTTGTACTGAGCTGCATTTTTAAAGCTTTCCCGCTTTTCTTTGAGACGGTCAAGGGCTGCAATCTGGCGGCTTTTGTGGGACTGATACCATTTTTCTGCCTGCTCCAGAAGGCTTTCAAGGGATGTTTGCGCCGCATTCTCTGAGTAAAACAAATCGACTTTCTGATTGAAAGAGAGGTTCGGGTAATCAGGATGCTTTTCAGCGTAATCAGCGGTAATTTCATCAAATTCCCGCAGAGGAAATTTTTCTTTCAGGGCGGCAAGTTCGCTTTCAGTCAGAGTTTTTTCTTCCGGCATGGCGAGAACTTCGCCGGTCTTTTCACCTTTGGCCGGACGGCGGTAAAATGAATCAAGAATCACATCTTCCTTATCGCACAAGAAAATATTTCCGGCATTTGACCACAAGCGGATATAAAGGGAGAAAAATTCGTCTTCTTCATCTTTCTGGAGAGATTTTGCTTTTTTGGCGGCGTGTTCCTGAGCCTGAGGCATTACATAAATGGCGCCGGCTTTTTCCAAGTCGATTCTGATGATTCGCTCTTTGCCCAGTTGCCTGCAATTCAAAATCCGTGCTCCCTTGATTTTTGATTTGAGCATTTCATTGAATCTGAGGGGCTTTTCATTTTTTGTGATTTTACGCCTTGTCTCACAGATTCGGCAGGCTCCCGCTTCAAGAGAAATAAAAAGCGTTTTTGGCTGGCCCGGCTTGTAAGTGTAGATTGCCAGAGAATTGAAATTCGGCTGGACGACTTCCTGAACGAAGGCACCTGTTAAATCAAGTTCCGAGAGAATTAAATCGATTTCGTTGCAGTTTAAAGACATTGTATTTCCTTGAACGATAAATGCCGCCCCGCCGTGTAGCCCCGAAGTAGCCGCAGGCTATGAGCGTGAGTGAAGGGCGAAAGGGCGGTAGCCAGTAAATTTTGGCGAAAAATTATCTTTACTTTCTCCAATAATAATACTACATTTTTGGCATGAAGAAAATATTTTTCGCTCTCATGTTTTTTCTTTGTGTTTTTTCAGTGAATGCTATGAGCGACTATTCCAATAAAACATTTTGTCTCGGCTTGTCTTTTCCATATATGTGGCATGATTATAAAAGTGAAGACATGGATGCCGTCACGCTTCATGGCATCGGTTTAAACTTAAATTATCGGAACATGAATGACAACATGAAAATAGGGCTGCTCGTTAACGCGGATATTTTTATGCCATTATCAAAAACAATCGCCGTCGATGAAAACACGATGACAACGACATACTTAAAAGACTATGATTATTTTTTCGGTCTTGATATGCTTGTCGGAATCTATACTGTGTTTTTTAAAAACGGAGATATAAATATCCCGGCGGGGCTGGGCTTTAACCTTGACGGATTCATCAGCAAACAAAAATACGGTGATACTATTGTCAACGAATCTGTATATACGCTGGGAGTCGGTCTCTGGGCCAATGTAGAGATAAATATTTCAAAAAATATGGGAGTCTACTTCGGCTCAAAATTTGTCTACGATTTTTATCACAAACTAAGCAATAAAGCGGTCGTGACGACGAACCATGACGGACTGAGCAATTGTTTTTCTGTGATTCCTGCCATGGGGGTTTTGTGGCATTTTTAGGCCGGAAAGCCTAGTTATAATCCTGCTGGACAATTGAACCGGGGATAATCGTCCTTGCGTTAAGCGCTCCGCAATGATTTCCGGCTTTGACCGCACTTTCGATATTCTTGTTCTGAATATAATCGTAAAGGAATCCTGCATCAAAAGCGTCTCCGCAGGCTGTTGTGTTTATAGCCTCGACGGTTTCGGCTGGAACTTTCATGCATTTTCCATTTTCGGCAGCTATAGTGCTTTTTGCACCCCGGGTAACTATGATAATATTATTTAATTCCTGACTCTTCTGAACGATTGCTTTTTCAAGTTCTTCTTCACTCAAAAGCAGGCCGCCGAAAGTCTGGCAGAATTCTTCTTCGTTGATTTTGATAATGTGCGGCACACAAACTTTGAGCGTATCCAATAAATCTTCGCCTTTATAATCGGCGAGAATCAGTTTTCCGGCTTTGTTGGCGACCTCACAGATTCTGGCACAAATGTTTTTTGACCAGGCGGCAGGACGGCTTCCGGCGAACAAAAGCGCATCACAGACGGCCATGTATTCCCGGACGGATTCGATTAAATCAAGCTCGGCTTCGGCACCGGCAATATGTTTTTTATTTTCTCGTTCGTCTGCAATAAGCTCACTTGTGTTTTTGTTTTTTGAATCGATGACCGTCCAGCACTCGCGAGTGTTTCCGTCGATATAAATCGGATGAACATACAAATCATTGTCACGGGATGCAAGAACCATGAAATATTCTGCATTTGTATTTCCAACAGGACAGAGGGCGATAGAAGCTCCCGGCTCAAGCTGGTTTAAAACTCGTGCAGCATTAAGAGCCTTTCCGCTGGCATCTTCGCGCCAAATTTGAGACCGATTGACTTTTCCTAGTGTAAATGATTCAAATTTAATTGTTCGCTGAATAGTCGCACTTAAACAAACACAAAGAATTTTCATGCTGAACAGTATGAATGATTTGAGGAATTTTTACAAGCGAGCAAAAATGTATGATATAATAAAATATCTTATTTTTAGGAGCAAAAATGAAAGTAATTCTTTTTAACGGAAGCCGAAACGAAAAAGGCAGCACATACACGGCCCTGAATCTCGTGGCTGAGGAACTTGGCAAAAACGGCGTTGAGACCGAAATTTTCTGGGTCGGCGGCCGTGCCCTCACAGGTGAAATTGACGCTCTGGTTGACGAGGCAATCGAAAAAATCCAGACCGTGGACGGCGTTATTTTCGGCTCGCCTGTATATTATGCTTCTCCCAGCGGGGAACTCGTCGCATTCTTAGACAGGCTCTACTGGAAAGGCGAAAAATTCCTGCGTTTTAAGCCCGCCGCCGCTGTTACTGTAGCCCGACGGGCCGGAACAACGGCTTGTCTGGATGTCATCAACAAATACATCACTTACGCACAGCAGCCCGTGATTACTTCCCGCTACTGGAACATGGTTCACGGCTCAAATGGTGCGGATGTGCTTCAGGATGAAGAGGGAATCCAAATCATGCGCACAATGGGCCGCAACATGGCCTGGATTTTAAAAAGCATTGAGGCCGGAAAGCAGTCCGGAGTTGCCCAGCCTGAGGCCGAAAAGAAAATCTTTACGAATTTTATCCGCTGATTCTAGCCGATAATTTTGTACAAAATTTTATAAAGCGCCTGAGCGTCCTCGGGGGAAATATTCATGCACTTTCCCATCTCTTCTGGTACGGAAAGTGCTTTTTCTCTGAGGGCTTCTCCTTCAGGTGTGATTGTAATCGTTACCACCCGCTCGTCATTTTTATCCCGTACCCGCTTTACCAGCCCCTTTTCTTCCATTGATTTGAGAAGGGGGGAGAGAGTTCCAGTGTCAAGATAGAGATAAGAGCTGATTTCGCCGACTTTGAGGGATTTATGCTCCCACATTACCATCATTACGATGTACTGGGTGTAGGTAAGATTCAGTTTTTTGAGAATCGGCGTGTATTTACGCATGATTTCCCGTGATGCCGCATAAAGCGGGAAACAAAGCTGGTTTTGCAGTTTAAGTGAATCGTAATTTTTCTGTTCCATAAATCCTTTCCTTTTTGAGGTCAGCCAATCTGACTCGGGCTACAATCCTCAGTCCCTCGCTAATCGCTTATATCAAAATCGAATTGTACTTGAATATCGTAGTCGGGGAATGCTTCCCGTACATCACTTACAACATGGTCGTACATTACCTTCATGTTGGGTGAATCGAAGGAAACTACAATATCGAACCGCATGACTTTTGCCACCTCATCAACGAAGAATCCGTGCATCTGAAGAATATCCTTGTGTTCGTGTACGATTTTTGACACTTTCGAGCGGATTTCTGCGGCTGAATTCTGTTTTGTGTTCACGCTGTAAATTCCCACGGCCGCCATTGCCACATTGTGCTTTTCGTAGACAGCTGAACTGATTTTTCGAGCTACGGTGTCGATTTTGTCTGCCGTCCAGGTGTCCGGCACTTCGATATGGATTGAGCCGATATGCTTGTCCGGACCGTAGTTGTTGAGAACGAGATCGAAAGAACCGCGGATTTCCGGATCTACCGAAACGACTGTTTTTTTGATTGCGTGGGCAATCTGTGCGTCAATTCGCTCGCCCAAAATTTTGCTTAATGTTTCCCGCAAAGTCTCAATGCCGGATTTTATGATTGCAAAAGAGATTATGACACCTAAATATGCTTCGAGGGAAAGGCCGAAAATCAAGAAAACAGCCGCCGCGACCAATGTTGATGCCGAGATTATTGAATCCATAAGGGCATCCTGACCGCTTGCCACAAGGGAATCAGAATTCACTTTTTTGCCGGTACGCTTAACGAAAAGACCCAGTAAAATCTTTACGATGACGGCTGAACTTACGATAATCAGAGCCGCGTTGGTGTAGTCGGGCGTTTGCGGCGAAATGATTTTTTTGACCGATTCAACGAGGGAAGTAATACCTGCATACAAAATGATGACCGCAATCACCAGTGCCGAAAGGTATTCTGCCCGGCCATGCCCGAAGGGATGTTTTTTGTCGGCGGGCTTACCAGCCAGCTTGGTTCCGATGATTGTCACCACGGAAGAAAGCGCATCGGTAAGGTTGTTCACCGCATCCAAAACGATGGCGATTGAATGAGATAGAAGGCCAACAAGTGCCTTGAATGAAGCAAGTGCAATGTTGGCTATAATTCCTAAAATACTTGTGCGGACGATAATTTTTTCGCGGTTTTCTGTAAGCATATAATCTACTATACTGTTTTCTTCAAATTTCGGATATAGTCAACTGCACTTAATCCTGCAACTCCGCCTTCGTAGACGGCCTTGCAAACCTGAAGAAGACCGCCGTTTGCGTTTCCTGCGCTGAAAATGCCGGGCGCGTTTGTCGCCATCTTCTCGTTTGCGGCGATAGAGTCTCCATTGAGCATAAGACCAAGTTTTTTCGCAAAGTCAGCAGCCCCTGCGCTTCCCAAAGCGACGAAAACTCCGTCAACTGAAAGAGATTCACCATCCGCAAAGCTCAGGCCTCCGACTTTCAAAGTCTCCTGGGTGGTTGGGAGGATTTTTGAGACTTTTCGGCTGTCAACCTTGATTTTTTCTGCAAGGCTTGGGTCAGAAGCTAAAGCCCTGCGGACTTCTGAATCGTCTTTTCCGTCTGTTAAAATCGTGACGCTGTCCGCAATGTGGGCTAGGTGAGAAGCCTCTGCCACTGCGAAAGTTCCGTCACCGATTACCGCGACAGTCTTTTTACGGTAGAAGAAGCCGTCACAGACCGCGCAGTATGAGACTCCGTGTCCCTCAAAGTCTATGATTCCTTCGATTTGAGGACGGAGTTTTTTGTTTCCTGTCGCAAGGATTATTGCAGAAGCACTCAGCTCTTTTTCGCCGGCCTTGACCGAATACTGAGTCTGAGGCGGTGAAGCGAGCATCTCGATATGGGTGACTTCCGCTTCGATTACCTCGATGCCGAGATTTTTTGCCTGTTGAATTCCGTTTTTATATAAATCCGGCCCCGTGATTCCTTCAGGGAAACCGTAGTAATTGTCAATTTTATGTGCTTTGTCCAGCTGGCTTTCACCAGAGTAAATTACGGCGACATTCAGATTCGCCCTTTTTGCATAAAGACCAGCCGAGATTCCAGCCGGCCCAGCTCCGATTATGATGATGTCATAGTTCATATTGTGCTCTCCTTTTCAATTTAAATTCCTCACAGATAGGGAGCGTAAAAAATTGCGTAGCAATTTTAGCGAGTCTCCGAAGCAACTGTGTTGCGAAGGCTTAAGAGGGCACAGATAGTTTTTTGATAATCAAACGACTCTCTGTGTTCTCTGTGACCTCTGTGAGAAGTTTTACAATAATTTTCCGATTTTGTCGTCGATTTTCTTAGGCTCAACCGTTGATTCAAAACGCTCAACGACATTTCCCTCGCGGTCTACGAGGAATTTCGTGAAATTCCATTTGATGTTGGCATTGTTCTTGAAATCAGGGTCGATTTTACCCACGACTGCGTTCATGAGCGCACCCTTGACTCCCGTGAAGCCTGCGAATCCCTTCTGGCTCTTCAAGAAAGTGTAGAGAGGGATTTCGTTCTCGCCGTTGACCTCGATTTTCTTGAAGTTGTCGAAACTGGTCTTGTATTTCATCTGACAGAACTCGTGGATTTCATCGTCGTCGCCTGGGGCCTGATGACCGAACTGATCGCAGGGGAAATCAAGGATTTCTAAGCCCTTGTCGTGATATTTCTGATAGAGCTCTTCCAGACCCTTGTACTGTGGAGTGAATCCGCAGCCTGTAGCAGTGTTTACAATCAAGAGAACTTTACCCTTGAAAGATTCCATTGAAACTTCATTTCCCTTTCTGTCCAAAACCTTGTAATCGTAAATTGCCATAATTTTCTCCTTGCGGCTGCCCGCTATTAAATCCAGTGATATTAAGTTGTATAAAACTTAACTGTATAAAATATATTGCATACAACTTAATTTGTCAAGGGAAATTCCGCATTTTTTAACAGAATTCCCTTTTTTTAGAACTTTTTCTTGAATTTATAGGTGTAAGTAAGAGGAACAGAAATAGCAGAAAGACCTTCGTAACGGGCAAAATTCATATCGAAGCGTATTCCTAAACCAATATTTCCGTAGTTAGCCGGCAGGGTGATTTTTAGCCGAGGATAGAGGGTAATCCAAGTGGTGTCGTCTGCATTCATGAGGGTCCGCAGCTTGAACTTAAAAGTTCCTTCTACCCTGTCTGAGAACTGATAAGTCAGGCGAAGCCCGGCATAAAGAGGAAGCCCTTCGTGAGTAAATTTATCATTTCGGGATTTTGCATTCCCCTTTTTGCTGTAGTAATATTTTACTATAGTAGAGCCCCTGGCGATGGTAGCAGTCTCGGAATCAATCAAATTTCCGTTCGTGTCGTAGTATTTGATTGTGCCGATGTATTCGTTTGTGAGAGCCGTAATGACATCACCGTAAATTCCAAGCCCTATCTCTTCAAATTTGTAGCCCCCGGAAAGCCCAAGGGCATATTTTGCAGACTGTTTCTTGAATTTATAGACATCGTTGTCGTTGTCATCACTTCCCTCAACACATTCTTCCGGAAGATAGTCAGAATCCGTGAAGTTATAGTAAAAGCCGAGATTTGCGATAAGATTGCTTTTTCCGGTGTAGCCGGCAAAGGCTCCGAATTTTCGGTCGTCCTCGGTCACATTGTGAGCAGTAAATCCTATATCGAAGAGATTTGTAAGTCCGCCGTTTATACCTAAGTCAATCGCTTTCTCAAATTCATCTGTATCTGGATAGAATGTGCCTCCGCCTGCGAATTTTGCATAGATTCCATTGTTAAAATACCAGTCGCTGGTGATTCCGCCGGCAAAACCGTTCGTATAAATGGAAACATTATCATTTCCGAAATAGCGGTCTTCCCCAAGAGAATCTGTGAGAAGGCGGCCGTATTTGGTAGTGTCGTCCGCAGCAGCGAGATATGCTGACGGGATTGCAAAATGCTTGTAGAAATTGTTTCCCGCCACAAAACCAAGCTGCTGGATTGGAGTGAAATGCAGGAAGCCGGACGGTGCGAAAATCACCTTTGAGAGAGATGAATCCATATTCTGGAAAATCGTCTCCAGACGAAATCGGCCGGTCAAAAGATTATCTTCCAGATCAACTTGAAAGCGATCGCCTAAAGAAAAGCCGGAATTGGAATTTGTACCGCCGGAAAGTTCCTTTTCTTTCGTGTGGCTGAACAAATCATAGTCGCCCACTTCATCTGAGTCTCCGCCCACTGTGTTTTTGATGGTGAGCTTTGTTTTTGCAGAAAGTGCAGCGCAGGCCGCAAGTGCCATTATCGTAAAAGAAAGAAGTTTTCGTTTCATGGGCTGTCTCCTTGACGCTGGGGTTTATCTTCGATTATCTTCCGCCAGGACCGAAGCCACCGCTTGAAGAAGATGAAGAGTATGAGCTGAGAGAAACCGAAGAAGTGCCCGCGCTCCCGCCTACATACAGGATTCCATCAAAATATGAAGTTCCGCTGGCTGTAGCCCCAGATGTCAGAGTAGGTGTTGAGGAGGCAGAAAGAACGAGTCCGCTTCCTCCGCTTGAAGGAGTTTTGAAGACATAGTTTGTTCCGCCTGCCGTCATACAATACCAGGTGTTTTTTGACCATGAAGAGGCCTTATAGCAGGACTGGCTGAGGGATGCCCCGCTTTCAAGAGGGCCGACCGCTATAACAGTGCCGCCAGTGATGTAGAGCTTGTAGCCGCCTTCTGTGTTTGCGTCGATAGCGACTTCTGGGCTTGAAGAGCCGATTGCATATACAAGACCGCCTTTTATATAGAAGTTGCCGTTTGAATCCAAGCCGTCATTGTTTGGAGCGTAGCCGCATACATAGCCGCCGGTGATGGTAAAGTGAGAGCTTGCATTTATGCCATCGTCAGAGGCACTGTAGCCGTACACTTCGCCGCCAGAAACCGTAATCGTGCTTTTTGACTCAATGGCTTCATGACTGCTGCTTGTGGCGTAGAGTTTTCCGCCGCTTACAGAGATTGCGCCGTTAATCTTTACGCCTTTTGCCGAGGCACTGGCCGAGCTGCTTGATGAAGAAGAGCTTCCTGGCCGAGTAAATCCGCTGGAAGAGCTAGAGCTTCCGAGATTAGAGCCTGTGACTTTTACATTTACTGAACCGGCTGACTGAGTGTAAGTTCCGTCCGCCTTGACACCTTTGCCGCCTTTTCCGCTGTTTGTTCCAGTGACCGTGCCGCCTGTAATTACAATGTTTCCGTCCGCGTTAAGGCATGAGGGAGCAGTGTAATCGCTTTCGCTGGAATCATAAACGCCGTCTGCGGATGTCGTTATCGTGACCGTGCCGTCTGAAACCGTGATGTTTCCGTCTGAATTGATGCCGCTCCATGGAGAAGTGATTGTCGTGCTTCCCCCTGAAAGAGTGACCGTGCCGCCGTCAATTCCCTGAGGGGCAAAAGAGACAGTCTCGC
>JAFUHS010000029.1 GCA_017468745.1 Treponema sp.
ATGAAATTGATTTTAATGCCAGCGAAGACCGTCATATGTTCGGCGATATTTACGAAGGGCTTTTGCGTGATTTGCAGAGCGCCGGTAACTATGGAGAGTTTTATACTCCGCGTTCTGTTACAGAAATTATGACTGAGATTATTAATCCCCGTCTTGGCGAAAGGTGCTGGACCCTGCTTGTGGTACCGGCGGCTTTTTGACGAGTGCAATTGAAAATATCAGAAAGCAGGATGTCCATTCTGTTGAATATTTGAAGGTTCTTGAAGAAACGATTCGCGGACAGGAGCTTAAACCGCTTCCTTTTATGCTTTGTGTTACAAACCTTATTCTGCATGATATTGAAGTTCCGAATGTTATGAACATGGATAGCTTGAACCGCGAGTATACAAGCATCGGCGCAAAAGAACGTGTTGATGTAATTCTTGCTAATCCACCTTTTGGTGCCAGCGTTTCGGATGGTGTGGAGACTAATTATCCTGCTGCATTCAGAACTACAGAAAGTGCAGATTTGTTTTTACTTTTGATGATTCGTTATTTGCGTGATGGTGGCCGAGCAGCGATTGTTTTACCTGATGGTTCATTAACTGGCGACGGTGTAAAGCAGAGAATCCGCGAAGAGTTTTTGACACAGTGTAATGTTCATACTATTGTGCGTTTACAGAACTCTGTTTTCCAGCCTTATGCTTCGGTTGCTACAAATCTCTTGTTCTTTACAAAAGGTGAACCGACTAAAGAAATCTGGTACTGGGAACACAAATTGCCAGAAGGACAAAAATCTTATTCAAAGACAAAGCCTATTCAAAAGAGCGAGTTTGCTTCTATTAAAGAATGGTGGAGCAAACGTGTCGAAAACGAACAGGCTTGGCGTGTTCCTGTTGGAAACACAGCTCCTTGACACCCAGGCGCAAATTCCTTACACTATAAGAAATTACGGCAAAGAGGTCGTAGATAAGATTTCGTTTTGAGCGAAGTTTTGTCTACGGCCTCTTTTTTTAAAGGAGTTTCACTCATGGGCTTAAAAGACGAATGTGGCGTGGCAGGAATTTTCGGGGCGGAGAATGCGGCCAGCCTTTCTTACTTTGCACTGACTTCTCTGCAGCACCGGGGACAGGAAAGCGCGGGAATTGCGGTCAGCGACGGAAAGAGCGTGCGGCTGAAAAAGGAACTCGGTCTTGTCGGCGATATTTTTAAGCCGGCGGATTTTGAAAAACTAAAGGGAAGCATCGCCCTCGCTCATGTTCGCTATGCCACGGCGGGCGGTCGGTCGCTGGAAAATGCCCAGCCCTTTGTGAATACTTTCAAAAACGGCTCCATTGCCCTCGCTCATAACGGTCAGCTGGTCAATCATGCTCAGCTGCGGGAAAAACTTGAAGACGGAGGCAGCACTTTTGCCAGCAACAGCGACAGCGAAGTGATTCTGAAACTGATTGTGCGCAAATTCATCGAAATGGGCGGCAGACCCGGAAGCGGAAATCCCCGGCAAAATGACGATGACCTTTTCGTAAAGGCCGTGACTGCGGCTATGAAAGAAATCAAAGGCTCTTTTGCCCTCTGCATTATGACCGAGAGCATGCTGATTGGTGTGCGCGACCCCAACGGAATCCGCCCTTTGTGCCTTGGCAAGCTGGGGGATTTTAAGGGGGAAAACGAAGTGTCCCCCTTAGGAGAATGGGGTGGGGTGAAGACTGAACACGAAGTGGGCAGGCTGAGCCCAGGGGAAAGGCTTTTCCCCTCATATATCCTTGCATCTGAATCCTGTGCCATTGACGCGGTGAACGGGACTTTTCTGCGGGACATTGAGCCGGGAGAAATCGTCGTGATTACAAAAAAAAGCCTCCGAAGCGAAAAGTATGCCTGCGAAAAAAAGAATACCTGCATTTTTGAATATGTCTACTTTGCCCGCCCCGACAGCGTGATAGACGGCATTCCAGTACAGGCCGCCCGCTATAAAATGGGTGAGAAACTTGCAGAAGAGTCTGCCGTGCAGGCAGATGTGGTCATCGGCGTGCCTGACAGCGGAATCGGAGCGGCCCTTGGTTACGCCAGTGCAAGCGGCATCCCCTATGTGACCGGCATCATCAAGAACAAGTACATAGGCCGCACATTCATCGCGCCCACCCAAACCGAGCGGGAAAACATGGTTTTTGTAAAACTCAACGCCATCAAAAGCGATTTGGAAGGAAAGCGGGTCATCGTGATTGACGACTCCATCGTGAGGGGAACTACAAGCCGCCGTCTGGTGGAAATCCTGCGTCGGGCGGGAGCAAAGGAAGTGCATTTCAGGGTTTCTTCCCCGCCGGTAAAATTTCCCTGCCATCTGGGAATAGACACGCCCAGCAAAAACGAGCTGATTTCCTCTTCCCACGAGCTGGAAGAAATCCGGTCAGAAATCGGAGCGGACAGTCTGGCCTTTATCTCCCTTGAAGGAATGATTCAGGCATTGCGTGAGAGCTGTCCGGACGGAAAGGAAGGCTGGTGCCAGGGCTGCTTTACCGGATTCTATCCAGTGTAAGGATATTTTCAAGACCACAAGGAAAATCGCCAGTCTGTCTTCTAGCAGGCTCTAAGGAATTCCACAAAAAGGGGGCTGGCCTTGTTGGGGCGGCTCTTGAATTCCGGGTGGAACTGAACGCCCACATGAAAGTGTCCGTCCTTTCCGCCCGCTTCTACGGCTTCAACAAGGCTTGAGTCAGGGCTAGTTCCGCTGATACGAAGGCCTGCTTCTTCCAGCTGGCTTCTGTAGTCGTTGTTGAATTCGTAGCGGTGCCGGTGCCGTTCGTTGATAAGGCCTGACTGATAGGCTTTTTCCAAAATCGTGTCCGGCGTGACCTTACAGGGGTAACTTCCCAGGCGCATCGTTCCGCCCTTGATTACGCCTTCCTGATTTTTCATCAAATCGATTACGGGATGCTCGCAAAGTTCGTCAAATTCTCTGGAATTTGCGTCCTTCCAGCCAAGAACCGAGCGGGCAAATTCAATCACCGCAATCTGCATTCCAAGACAAATTCCAAAATACGGAACTTTATGAGTCCGGGCATAACGGCAAGAGGCAATCATTCCTTCGATTCCCCGCTGGCCGAATCCGCCCGGAAGGATAATCCCCCGGCAATCCTTAAAGATTTCCTGTGCAGTCTCGTCTGTCACTGAATCTGAGTCCACCCACTTGATTTTTACATTTTTTCCAACCACAAAAGAAGCGTGATTCAAGCTTTCCACAATGCTAAGGTATGAGTCGTGAAGCTTCACATATTTTCCCACCAGAGCAACCTGAATTTCTCCCTTTCGTCCGTGGATTCTCTCCACCATATTTGCCCAGTCTGCCAGCAGAGGATAATGGTCGCTACCCCTTCCCTGCTCGATTCCCAAATCACGGCAGACAACATCGTCCATATTCTGGGCGTGAAGCATGAGGGGAACTTCGTAAAGACTCTTGCAAGTCGTGTTGTTGATGACGCAGTCTTCGCCCACATTGCAGAAAAGCGAAATCTTCTTTCGGATATCCAAAGGAATTTCCTTGTCACAGCGGGCAACGATAATATCCGGGTGAATTCCCACCGCCATCAGTTCTTTCACAGAATGTTGGGTCGGCTTGGACTTGTACTCGTCCGAACCAGAAATATAAGGCACGAGGCAGACATGAATGAAAAGGCAGTTTCGTCGCCCCACTTCAATTGCCAGCTGGCGGATTGCCTCAAGGAAGGGCTGGCTTTCAATGTCACCGATAGTTCCGCCAACTTCCACAAGGCTCACATCAGCCCCGCTTACCTCGGCATTTTTCATGATAAAATCTTTAATCTCGTTGGTAACATGGGGGATAATCTGCACGGTCTGTCCCAGATATTCGCCCTGCCGCTCCTTGTTCAGCACATTCCAGTAAACCCGTCCGCTGGTCAGATTTGAATAGCGGGTAAGATTCTCATCGATAAATCGCTCGTAATGCCCCAAATCAAGGTCGGTTTCCGCTCCGTCATCAGTGACAAAGACTTCGCCGTGCTGAAAAGGGCTCATGGTGCCGGGGTCAACATTCATGTAAGGATCAAGTTTCTGGCTCACAACCTTCAAACCTCGGCACTTCAAAAGACGACCCAAACTCGCCGCCGTAATTCCTTTTCCAAGTCCTGAGACAACACCGCCGGTCACAAAAATAAATTTCGTCATATTTTCCTCCGTTCAAATCAAAACTCACTTAATTTCCTGAAGCCATGCTGCAAATCCACTTGATGCGCTGGATTGATTTGGGCAAAATCTCCCTCAGCATTTTTGTTTCTGTATTGTCGGGATTGATGGAAATCGCGCTTTCCATAGTATCCGTTGAAATCGGTGGCAAAATCCCGAAGATTTCCCGCATTTCACCTTCGCCGTACTGACGATGAGAGAGAGGAGGCTTGTGGGAAGCAAGGATTTCTGCAGGATAGAATTTGCAGGGCTTGAAAATGAGTTCCCCGGTCTTTGACTTTGCGCCATAAGCTCCGAAAAACCTGCACACAAAAGCCCTGCCTCCATAAATCGAGCAATGATTGTCGTCATTCTCGTTCCAGAAAGGGCAGCCCTTGTTCTCAGGAAAGGGAAATTCTTCGTCGGAGACCTTTTCTGCCACATCCGCCTTATTTTCCAAAAGCCAGGCCGCCATATAATCCGCCTCACATTCCAAAAGGTCCGGCTCAAAATTCCTGCAGCACTCGCCGCAGCCCCTGGGGCAGGTAAAACCCGATTTTTC
>JAFUHS010000003.1 GCA_017468745.1 Treponema sp.
CTGCTCCGCCTCCAACAAATGGCTCACAATACTTTTTTATTTTAGAAGGATACTCTTCTCTGATTATTTCAAGAAGCTGGCTTTTTCCACCCGCCCACTTCACAAAAGGCCGGGCAAGTGTTTTTTTACACTTCATTTGGATCGGATCTTTGATCGAAATGAAAAATAGATCAAGTACTTAGGACAGATATTTTTCCTAGATCTACTCCTTCCCCGACAAAATTTCAATCAAGCGTACATTCTCTTCATGGGTGCGACCGGCCGTTCGGTAGAAATTCTCTCTTAAGCCGGGGAAATTCCCGCAATTTCGGAGGGAAATTCCTTGTTTTAGCAAAAAACCGTCTAAATTTTCAGACAAGTTAAGGTTGTTTCTAGAAAACCGAACATCTGCACGGTCATCCTTCTGTATTTCCTTCCTTTCATCTCTGAACAAAATAAAATTCGCCTCGCCGGGGAATGCGCAGAAACCCAAGGCTTTGAGTTCTTTTGAGAGATATTCTCTTTCTTCTTTTATGAGGACGCGTGTTTTTTCAATATATGCCTTTTCATCCAGTGCCGCTTCCCCTGCGATTTGGGCCAGAGCCGAGACATTCCATTCCGGGCGGAGAGCCTTGATTTTTTGCAAAATTCCCTGATTTAAGGTCACGAGATAGCCCAAACGCAAGCCCGCCATGGCGTAAATCTTGGTGAAGGCATTGAGAATGATGAGATGCGGGCTTTTTCCTGCGAATTGAAGGGCAGTCTCATCGCTTCGCTCCGTAAAATCTATAAAACACTCATCAACAACGAGGAAAATTCCCTTTTTTTCACATACTTTGATGATTTTTTTGAGCAAGTCCGGTGAAATCATCTGCCCGGTGGGATTGTCAGGCGAGCAGAGAAAAATCATATCGGAAGGAAGAAGATTTTCCGACCTTCCCTGCTCGCTTCGGCAAACTTCCGTTTTTTTCCCGATTGAATCCAAAATTCCTTCATCAAAGGCAAAATCATTCTCTTCACTTAAAAAATGCCGTTGGATTTTGCAGCCATTTGCTTTCAACGCCCGCTCGTAACCCGAAAAAGCCGGCTCGACAATCAGGGCATTTTTCGGGGAAAGAGCCTGTACCAGAAGGGAAATTAACTCGCTGGCTCCGTTTCCACAGACGATGTTGGAGGCAGAAATAAAATCGACATGGCACTTTTCTTTTAGCTGGCAAGCGATTTTTTCTCTTAGACGAGCGCAATTCTGGTCAGGATATTTTTCGCACAGGTCAAGGGCGTTTTTTATAGAAGATTTTACTCTTTCAGGCAGTCCCAGAGGATTCGTGTTCACGGAAAAGTCAAGGAAGCGAAAGTTTTTAGATTCGGCGAACACGGCCTGATTTTCATCCGTAAAAGAAAGCCTCTCTTCCCCGCCGTGATGATATTCTTCTGCCGGGATTTCGCTTTTTTTAATCCGCAAAAGATTCATGATTCTCTCATAATTTTCGGGTCTGTGAGGGAAAGTACATTCGGTGCAGCGCTTGATGATCCTGCCGTCTTCTTTTTTTATGAAAGTGGGATTTCCCGGGCAGACTTCCCGCGTGTAAAGGGGGCAATAGCAGAAGAGGCAGTTAAAATCGCCGTCAAGTTTGTGACATGGGAAAAATTTGCACTCTCGGTTTTCAAAAAAGCATGAGGAATTTTCCATATTGAACCGGTGAATTCTACCTTTTTAAATGATTTTTTACAACTTAGCGAGTTATTGACGCTCGTAAACGATGGCAACTTCACCTTTTGTCGCATAAGATGTCCTAACTTCCCAAGTGATGGTCAAAGTCTTATCAGTGAGGCGGGCAGAATAGGGAACTTGTCCTTCCAGCCCGAGGTATTCAAGTTGCTTCGTATCAAAATCATACTGTTTTTTAGGATAGAATGTAATATTATTGGGGAGCTGGTCATTTCTAGTATAAGTTCCGGTCTCGAAAAGCGTTCCAAAATAATATCCCGGAAGCTTTTCTCCGAAGTACATTCCGGCGATATACCGCTCGTATTTTCCGTCTTCCTCATAAAAAAGATAGCGCTCCACGCATGATTCGCCAGAGGCATAGCTGACTTCTTCGTTGACGTATTCAAGGGCATCGTTTTGGAATGTCAGTTTACAGCTTGAAAGCGTTATGAGCAAAATGAGAAAAACCACCGAGACAAGGGGCATATTTCGATACTTATTAAAATCCATAAAGACATCTTCTCTAATATTTTTATATATGTCAATCTTTCTTACACGACCCCAAAAACCACCTGACAATCTCAGGGTTTGAGCGGTAATACAAATGCGGAAAACCGGCCAGCATCTTCGGAGTAAAAATCATGCAATCCCAAGTGCGGGAAGAAAGAGGTTTTTTTGCCGTGAAGGCAGAGCCGTTGTTCGTGCTGTCAAAATAGTGGAATTCATGACCTTTTATCGAAAAATTCCCGCCGAGACCAAGCCCTTCTTTAGTCTGGGCTTTAACCTGAGCGTTTGTCTGGGCTTTAGCCCAAAATTCCCCGTAGCCGAAGCGGACAAGTTTTCCAGTGTAAGCGCACTCCCCCTTTATCGCGCCGCACATTTCGTAGGAGACACCGTCCCTGTCGGTCAGTTTTTCCTGCAGGTACATGAAGCCGCCACATTCCGCCAGCACCGAGATGCCATTTTTTACCGCCGCTTTGATTGACGCGCGCATGGATTCGTTGGCCTGCAGGGAAGAAGCATAAAGTTCTGGATAGCCGCCCCCCAGCAGGATTCCCCCGACTCCAGACGGAAGGCTTTTATCGTGCAGGGGTGAAAAATAAAGCAGCTCTGCCCCGGCCTCTTCCAGTAAACGGAGATTTTCGCGGTAGTAAAAGCAAAATGCCTCGTCGCGGGCAACAGCTATTTTTAATGCAGGATTAGGGATGGGGGAAGTCTCCCCCTTCGCGCCCACTTCGTTGGGCGCTACCCCTTCTCCTAAGGTAGGGAACGGCACTGCAATGCAGGGCAAAAACTCACAAGGTGAGTTTTTAGTGAGTCTCCCGAAGAGCTGTGCTCGTAGGGCAAGCCCCTTAAAATCCCCGCAGCTTGAGCTTAGTTTTTCTAATTCGGTAAAATCCACCGTTTCGGTTAAGATTTCGGCGGTTTTCTGAATCTGCCGGGTCAGGTTTCGGATTTCGCCAGGCAAAAAAAGCCCCAGGTGGCGGCTTTCCCATGTCAGTTCGGAATCTTTGGGCAGATAGCCTATGACTTTGACTCCGTAGCCGGCACATTCTTCTTCAATAAGAGATTTTAAAAGCTGGAAAGAGCCTTTTGTGACCTTGTTTAGGAAAATTCCTTTAATCAGCTTTCCGCAGCCACCGGACTGAAGCCTGTCGTAGTCCAAAAATCCTTTTATCAGAGGCACAATCGAGCGGCTCATTCCCGAAGTGTCAAGGCAGAGCAAAATCGGCGTATTCGTGATTCGGGCGATGTCGTAGCTTGAGGCTTTGAGCGATTTTCCTGCAAGTCCGTCAAAAAGCCCCATTACGCCTTCGATGACGGCAAAGTCAGCCTGCTTTTCCCCGGAAGCTCCGCTTTGAGTCAAAATCGTCTCAGCAAAAATGGAGCGGACTTCATCTTCATCAACAAAAAAACTGTCTAAATTCGTGCTGGGAACGCCCAAAACCTGCTCGTGGAACATGGGATCGATAAAATCAGGCCCGCACTTAAATGAGACCGGCCGCTTCCCGCGAATCTGCAAAAGCCGGAGCAAAGCACAAGTGAGGGTGGTCTTTCCGCTTCCGCTTGCAGGGGCGGCAATCGTGAGGCGGGGAACGTTGAAAATTTGTGACTTAGCTCCTGAATCAGGCTTCATTTTCATGCCCCTGATTTTCTTTATTTTCTATTTTTCCTGAAAAACTTACAATCCACACAGGATTTTGGGCTTTCATCAAGTGGAAATTTCCAGCTTTTTCAGCCCGGCTTACGGAAATTTGTCTGATTTCAAGATTCTCGATACGGATTTTGCCAAAGCCCGCTTCAAAAAAAGAGCCTTCTTCAAGAGATTTGAGGCAATTCTGCATCTCGGCGAGGTTTTCAAGGCTCACAAAATTGGCCACGACCCTCACGGAAGGATTTTTTTTGAGGGCAAATTGAATTATTTCGGCTAGATTTCCTTTGCTGCCCCCGATAAAAACATGGCTTGGCGGAGGCAACTCTGCGTTTTTAAGGCAGTCAGGCGCGCTTCCCTGCACGAAAGTCACATTTTCGAGGCAGAATTTTTCCACATTTTTTCTCGTAAGCGCGAGGGCATCGCTGTTGGAGTCCACGGCGATGACCTGCCCTTCCACAGCGATTCTGGCGGCTTCAACCGTGATAGAGCCGGTGCCGCTTCCGATGTCGTAGACCACCGAGGATTTTGAGAGCCCCAACTCGGCGATTGAAAGCTGGCGGACTTCTTTTTTTGTCATGGGGATTTTTTCGGCACGGATAAAGTCTTCGTCTTTGAGATTCGGGCTTTCGCTTTCGTTAAGGGCATTTTCGTTTTCAACCAAGAGGACAAAAAGTGATTTTTGAGGAGACTTTGCGCCCGAACGGTCGGTAGTTTCGCTAATTTCCTGAAAATCTGACATCTCTTTTGGCTGAATCTGTATGATTTTTTCGACATCATAAGAAAGATTTAAGCCTAAATAGCATTTTAC
>JAFUHS010000030.1 GCA_017468745.1 Treponema sp.
ACGCACAGGCTTTCCGCCGTCGCTTTTGTCCTGCCTCTGCCAGCCGCAAAAATCAGTGCCGTCATAAGAAACGGTAAGAAGAATATTCCTCACGACCTGCCCCGCCTACTCTTCATCTTCGTCATCGTCACCAAAATCAATCGTATTAGCATCCTTGATTAAGTCAGTGATTTTATCATAAAGATTCCGCGCGTTCTCCAAAAGAGGTCCAGGCTTTGCTTTAGAAGACTTTCCGAGACCGAATCCCCGGGCAATAGCACGCTTGGCTGCATCGAGTTTTTTATAGCGTAGAGGCAAGTCATCTGTCTGACCGTATTTGTATTCAAGCAAGCCAATCAAATAAATCATGCCGTCATAGCCGTAGTTTTTGTCGATATCCGGACCAAAATTACTTACAGGTGCGAATGTTTCTATCCTGCTGGTTTCGTTTATCATTGTCTGCTCATAGAAGAAAGTAGCCTTCTGATAAAAGAATTTGGCGACTAAATCATAGTTATACCCCGGAATCGTCTCATTTAAGTGATTGCAAATCCAGGCAAGCCGCAGGGAAATCATCGCCCGTTTAAATGTAGGCGCATAGCCCAAATCAACCTTTTCATAGGAAAGAAGGGCCAGATAATACATAGCAGCTCCGTCGAGCAAATTACGCTCACGGGTCAAATCATAGTGAGGGAATATAGTCGACACCTTTTTCTTACGGTTTTCGTCATCATCACGAAGAGCCTCTATCGAAGCCTTATCAGTGATTTCGTCAAAGTCTTTCCAGAAAAAAGCAAGGTGACAGCGGGGGCAAGCTCCAACAGCATAAATGAGCGGATAAACAGCACCGTACTTTTCGGAGGGGATATAATTTCTATGGAGCTCATCTGTCAAATCACCCGCATTCATTCGACCGCCGCCAGTCAGCATCTCTTCCTTAGGAAAATCGCGCTGGCAGAGCGGACAACGACACTTAGTCTTTGACCAATAAGAAAGCTTAGGCTTTTTATCCGAGTCGGAATCTTCTTTTGCAGATTTTCTATACATTCAACACCCCCTGATCAGGCCTTTTCTATAACTACAAATGATACCGCATATTCTTTTTCGTGGGAAATAGAAACGAACACTTTCGCGGTTTTTCCGTATTTTTTTTCGATTATGGAAGCCGTTTTCTCTCCGAAAAAGAAATACGGTTTTCCATTTTCGTCTTTTTGAATGCCAAAATCTGACAATTCAAGACCGACAAATCCTGTTCCCAAAGCTTTTGAAAAGGCTTCCTTCGCGGCAAAACGGGAAGCATAATGCTCGCATAAAAAGGGAAGCTTTCTTTCTATACAGGCAGACGATTCTATCCTATGAATTTCACAGGGATTAAAAAAACGACGAATCAAATCTGGGTTCCTGACCCATTTTTCAAAGCGGGAGACTTTTGCAATATCCGTTCCGACCCCACAAATCATCGTTTTTTCTGCTCCACCGTTTCTTCCAAGATTCCAGAATCAGTCTCGACAACCGTAATTTTTTCTTCAATGGGACCTTCACTTTGACTTGTCTCAGACTTCGTCTCCTGCACAGGATTTTCAGGCTTTTTCTCCGTGAAAGTGACAGGAATCGCCTTCGTATAGCCGTCTGCCAGCGCAAACCGCCTTGGAACAGAATAAGAAAGATTTATATAGAAAGTCCCCGGCTCCGTTACATGAGACACATCCGCCGTAACAAAAGAAGCATCTGGCTTAAAATTCTCAAGGGATGCCAGGGAACCGTTAAGAGTGACCGTGACATCTGAAGTCATGGCTCGAATTTCAAGTCCGGGAGAAAGATTGAGAATCTTAACAGGCAGTTTCGTAAAGCGTTTGCTTCCGTCCACTTCCTCAAGCTCAACCGTCACCGAGACTGTAATGTCATCATGCTTAACAAAGAGTCCTTTTTTTTCGACCGAAGTTTTTGCCGTAAAACTTTTTTTAGCGTTTGACACCGTGACATTCAGAGTCTGCAAGGATGTGTATTTTTCAATCATGGTCTTCGGTCCGGTAATCGCGATTTGCTCAGGCGATACGGTCACATTTTTAACCGAATATCCGTAGCCCGGCTTTCCGCTCAGCAGAGGCTGAATATCAACATAAGAAGTGATTTCTTCCTCAACTCTGAGAGAAACAATCTCAGGCGTAACTTTAATCTCCAAAGGATTCAAAAGACTGGCAGAATCCGAAAGGGTAATCAGCACGGGAAAATCATAGCGACCGTCTTTTGCAACATAATTCAAATCAAGATAGGCTTTTAAATCAGACTCACGAACCTGAGCCAGTTCCTCAGCCTTTCCACGGGCAGAAACCACCACAGTGCGGGGGTAAGGCTCAATTGAGACAAATCCGTTTTTTGCCTCAACAGCGAGCGGAACAGAAAAAACGCGCTTGTCGATGCTCTGATTCTGATAAACCACATAGAGAAATAGAGAAATGACAAAACAAATTGCCTTTACCTGCCAGTTTTCAATCAGTTTATCAAATACTTGCTTTGCTTTCATCGATTGTATCCTCAATTGTTCTCTGGGCGGCAGAAACCTCAAGCAGATTCTCCAGCAGTTTCGTGACTTGTGCAGGCTTTAAGTCATAATGCAGCTTGGAATCATAGGCCAGACTGATTGCCCCGGTCTCCTCAGAAACGACGAGCACCACCGCATCAGTAGTCTCACAAAGACCGAGAGCCGCACGATGGCGGGTTCCGAAAGTCTTTTTGATATCATACTGCTCGCTTAAAGGCAAGAAACAGCCGGCCGCAAGCACCTTCCCATTCTGCACGATACAAGCCGCGTCATGCAAGGGAGTCTCATGACCGAAAATCGTGACGAGGAGGGCCGAGGAAATGTCCGCATTGAGTTTTGTTCCCGTCTCGATAATATCATCAAGGCGAGTGTGCCGTGTAAAGACGACCAGCATACCTTTTTTAAGCTTCGAAAGAGTCTCGGCAGCAACGACCGCCGTATCGACATAAGTGTGACGCGAGCGATTGCCAAAAGAAAAGAAATCATTCTGACCGATTTTCAGGAAGACTTTTCGCAACTCCGGCTGGAAGATAATCGCAAAGGCAATGGCAAAGCCAGGGGCGAGTTTATTCAAAATCCAGAGGAGCGTAGAAAGTTTGAGCAGGAAGGCTGCGGCATAAAAAAGGGCGACCACGATTCCCGCCTTGATAATCTGCATGGCGTTCGTCTTAACGATAATCTGGTAGGCCTTATACAAGAGAAAGGTCATTATTCCCACATCGATTATCGGACGGATAAGATTCCAAACTGTCTGTAAACCAGCGAATGCGTTCACTTAAAAAACTCCAGACAAATATTATAGCACTTTTTTGAGGATTTATCTATAATGAAGCCCTCTAAAAATTCGCCCCAGACGAGTTTTTAGCGATTCCCTGATTTTTTTAGGGGCAGAAAAAACTTTCTGCGGGCTTTCCGCCATTCCGCTTTTCGCTCCAGTGCTTCGCACCCCGCCTGACGGGTGGCTCCAATCCCGAGCCAGCCCTAGCCTTCAAAAAAAGCCCTCATCACTTTTAAGGAGTCCACGGCCTCTTTCACATCATGCACGCGAATCATAGAGGCACCTTTAGTCACCGAAAGAAGATTCGCCGCAATAGTGCCGGAAAGCCGTTCTGAAATTTCCCGGCCTGTCACCTCACCAATGCAAGTTTTCCGCGAAAGCGCCATAAGAAGAGGATATTTACCCCCTAAAAAGTCACCGCAACGGCGCATAAGCTCAAAATTGTCCCTTACATTCTTTCCAAAGCCAATTCCCGGATCCAGCCAGATTTTCTCATCCCCGATTCCATGTTTTTTTGCGAATTCCACCCGTCTTTCAAGATATTCATTCACCTCGTCAAAGACATTTTCATAGACCGTGTTTTTCTGCATCGTGGAAGGATTTCCCCTTTTGTGCATGAGAATCACGGGGATTTTAGTCTCGGCACAAAAAGGAGCAAGCCCCTCATCGTCTTCAAGGGCAGAAATATCATTTAAAATATCCGCTCCCGCCTCAAAAGCCGCCTTCATGACCTTGAATTTTCTCGTATCCACTGAAATCGGGATGTCAGAGTGACGGCGCACTTCCTCAATCACCGGAATCACCCGGCGGATTTCTTCTTCACCGCTCACATACTCGCTTCCCGGCCGGTTTGATTCACCGCCAATGTCAAGGATTTCCGCACCTTCATCTATAAGGCGCAAAGCCTCCTCCGCCCCCCCACGGCTCTTCTCAAAAAAAGAATCAGGTGTCGCATTCACGATTCCCATTACAAAAGCCGGAAGATTAGTTGAGATTGTGCGATTTGAAAGATGCAGTGTTTTCATAAATTCCTCACAGAGTTCACAGAGTTCACAGAGGTCACAGAGTAATTTCAAAAATGCGTAGGAGCATGACTGAAAATAAAACAAATATCTGCGTCTATCTGCGTTAATCCGCGTCTAATAATTTTTTAACGATTTCCCGCGCGGAAAGACCGGCTTCTTCAAGAATCTGCGCCCTCGTTCCCTGAGCGAAAAATTTTTCAGGGAAGGCAAAGAGGCTCACATTCTTATAATCATGCTCAAAAAGGAGATTTTCCAGATATTCGCCGATTCCGCCGCTTTTTACTCCGTCCTCAATCACCGCAACCCTGTCATATTTTTTTGCCAGAGAAAGAAAATAGCTTTCATCAAGGGGCTTTATGAAACGCAGCGTATAAATATCCGTATTCTTGCCTTTTTGGAGAAGGTTTCGCGCACAGACAAGACTTTCGTCAAGAATCCCCCCGGTACAAACAAGAAGGACTTTTTCGGCAGAGCGGGAAGTCTTTTTCTCTTCATCAGAGATAGCAAGCTCCGCATCAAAATTCACGCTGAGATTAGGGGCAAATTCTGAGTTTTTAAGCAATACCCCCCGTCCCTCAACAAAAGCACCTTCAAACGATGGCAACTCGCTGGGGCAAGAAAGCTTGGGATAGCGGATTGCCACAGGCCGTTTTGAATTCACCGCCCACATAAGGCTGAGGCTCAAATCAAGGGCTGTCCCGGGCGAAAGTATAGTCATATTGGGAACCGGCCGCAAAAGAGCTATGTCAAAAATTCCTTGATGAGTTTCTCCGTCGCCAGGTACTGCCCCCGACCGGTCAAGGCAAAGAATGACATGATGCCCGGAAATAGCCACATCATGGATAATCTGGTCAATTGAACGCTGTATAAAGGTAGAATAAATCGCAACGATTGGAATCATTCCGCCTGCCGCCAAGCCCGAAGCAAAGGTAACGGCATGCTCTTCGGCGATTCCCACATCAAAAAATCGGTCAGGATAGTGGCGGGCAAATGTGTCCAATCCCGTTCCCTTAGACATTGCCGCCGTAATTGCCATGATTTTCGTATTTTTCTCTGCGAGCGTCATCAATGTATGATTGAAGGCCTCAGTAAAACTCAGGCTGTCGAATTTCTCCATCTTTCCGTCTGAAATCTGGAAGGGGCCCACCCCATGAAAACTGGCAGGATCATTTTCAGCAGGAGAATAGCCCTTCCCTTTTTTGGTGAGAACATGAACGATAACAGGCTTTGGAAGACGGCGCACACGGCGCAAATTTTCCTCAAGTTCTTTAATATTGTGACCGTCAAGGGGGCCCACATACTCAAAGCCCAAATCCGCGAAGAAATTGGTACTCAGGAACATCCCTTTTATGGCACGCTTAATCCGGTAAATGAATTTGCCGATATGATGTTTTGAATTAGGGATTTTATCCACAAGATTGTCAATGAAATAACGGAAACGCTGGTAAAAGCCAGTCATCGTGAGAGTACTGAGATAACGGGAAATAACACCGTTGTTTGGGGAAATAGACATCTGGTTGTCATTGAGGATTACAATCAGATTTTTTGAAAGCTGCCCCGCATGAGCCAGAGCCTCGTAAGCCAAGCCTCCCGTAAGGGCTCCGTCACCGATTACGGCAATAACTTTACGATTTACAGGATTTCTTCCGGATTCTTTCTGCTCTTTTTCGATTTTATCCCAAGCCGCCAAAAGTCCCAGCCCCTGAGAAATAGAAGTCGAGGAATGACCGTTATCAAAAAAATCATGGGGACTTTCAGAACGGCGGGTAAAACCCGAGATGCCGCCCTGTTTTCGGAGAGAAGAAAAAGCTGAATATCTGCCGGTCAGAAGTTTATGAGTGTAGCACTGGTGGCTGACATCAAAAATAATCGCGTCTTCAGGGCTGTCAAACACCCTATGCAGAGCGACCGTCAGCTCCACTACGCCGAGATTACTCGCCAAGTGGCCGCCGTTTTTCGCCACAGTCTCAATGATGCGTTTTCGGATTTCTCCGCACAGCTCATCAAGCTCTTTCTCTGAAACTTTTTTCACATCTGCCGGAGAATGAATCTTAGAAAGAATCGTAATCGAATCTCCTGTAATTCTGAATTCATCTCAGAATCTCACGGTATAAAAAAAAGACCGCTAAAAGTTTAGAACTTTGGCGGTCTCTTTTGACAAAGACGAATAGTCCAAAAAACTGCTTTTAAGCAGAGACTTTTGTCAACTATTACTTACTCTTATGTCGGTTTCGTCTAAGCATCTTCTTTCGCTTATGTGTCGCAATTTTCTGACGCTTTCGTTTTTTTCCACAAGGCACGATGGCACTCCTTAGTCACAAGTTGTATTTATTATCAATAAAAGCCCCTCTTTCGTCAAGAGCGACTTTTTATATCCTTATTTATCTTCAATTCGTCGGTACTGGACTTCTGAATTGAAAAGCTGTTTAGCGGCAAGAGAAACGACTTTTCCGTCATTTTCCTCGATACGCTCGTCTTTAATCATTGCCAGCTGATATGCACGGTGGCTTGCCGCTACAGTGGCCTCGTAAATGTTGCCCGTAAATTTTACGGTTTTCTCCAAAGGAAAAATCATTAGTATGCTATCCCCTAAAAGTGATTTAATAATTTTATATGAAAATTAGATTTATGTCAATATTTGTGTTTTCAAACCATAATATTTTTCGCTTTCCATGCCGTGACAGGGATTTCTGAAACAAATCCCTGCGTTCTCATCCCTTTAAGCCTCGTCCATGCGGCACTAGACCTTTCTCCAGAGCATTTTATTTTCTTCGATTACATAATCAATCCGAGAGCCCTCATAAAGCCCCGTAAGATATGAACGCAAAGTGCTTCCAATCAGGCAGAACTGGCTGGTTTTTAAGGTAATTCCGCTTCTGTCGGCGACGGCCTTCAGCACTTCCTCAGTTGTTTTGGGCGTTTTAAGCTCGTCCACAATCATGTCCTCGGTCTCAAGGATTGCAAGCAAATTCAGCTCCGCGATTCCCTCGACATTGTCAGTGACATCTCCGTGTCCGGGAACATAAAAATCAGCATCCACCTTCTGGATTTTTTCCAGGGACTCCTTGGTTTTGGTCTCATCAAGAAGATACTGAATCCAGTGCTTTTTGATTGAATTCCGCCCAGAAAGAACATCTCCGGCAAACATAACCCGCTTTCCGTCAGTGTCCGTCAAAAGGAAGCCGGTCTGATCCACATAATGCCCCGGCAGAGAGATTACCTTGAGGGAAATCCGTCCTTTTTCGCAGGGAAGGAAAAGCTCCTCCTCCCCGTCAAAGACTCTGGTAACACGACAGGGTTTTGCAAGCAGATATTTTGAGCGGATGTCATGAATGGCAGTTCCGCCCCACACAAGCTGGGTTTCAATATCGGGAAATTCCATCAAATAGGCTTCACCCCTTGAAGCCCAGACCTGGCAGCCGGTCTCCCTGACAAGGTAGGAATTTCCCCCGCAATGGTCGGCATGGGAATGAGTGTTGATAATGGCCTTGAGAGTCGCATCAGGAAAATTCGCCCTGATGAAATCAAGAATCCGCGCCCCGGTCGTCTCGTCATTCCCAGAATCAATGAGATATACACAGTCTTTCCCGGTCTCATCAAAAAAGCGGATGAAGCCCAGATTAGTCGGCATGGAAAGATAAGAAATATGCTCGCTCAAAGGCACAAGCTGCTCACTCGTAACAGACACTAAAAATTCCCCTCATCTTAAATTTACAGGCTTTTGCGGATGTCCGTGATAATCAGCTGGGGAGTCTCAACGCCATTGAAAGTGTTGCGGCTCACCTGATAAAGGACATCGACACAGTCCCCCTTTGAAAAGTCCCGGTTCAGGCACTCTGCCCCGCCCCAGAACATTGCCGGCCACTTAGTCCGTCCAAGATCAAAGGTAAGCTTCAAGTGCTGTCTCTCGGTCTTTCCGATAATCACGGCATCTGAAATCCTGAGATTCTTACTCATAAAGGTAAGCTCACGGTTTTCCTCACCGTAAGGCTCAAAATCATCCACAATGGCAAGCAAATCAGGCTTCAGATAAGCGTCAGGAATCTCTGCGTCCACATTGATTTGCTCAGCCTCAGAAGAAGAAAGCGTGATTTCAGGGGCAAAGCGGTCGAGAGCCGAAAGGAAATCATCCATACGCTCTTTTTTGAAAGAAAATCCCGCCGCATAGGCGTGCCCGCCGTAACTTACGAAAATGTCAGCCATCTTGTCCAGAAGGGAAAGGACTTCAAAGCCCCTGCAGCTTCGCATTGACCCGATTGCGTTATCGTCAACAACAGTGATTACCATTGCAGGGATGTCAAAGCTGTTTACGAGTTTTCCCGCTATAGTTCCTGATACGCCCCGGTTGATTTTCTGTTCTCCAGAGTCGTCGATAATCACGCAGAGTTTTCCGCCGTATTTTTCGATGCTTTTCTTTGCAAGGAAAGAAGCGAATTCTGCCCCCCTGTTTCCAAGTTCCTTGCGCTCGTTGTTCATCCCGATGATTTTCTGAGCAATTTGAGTGCGTTTTGAAGGCTCTTTTTCAAGGAAAAGCTCAAGTCCGATTTCAGGCTTTCCAAGTCTGCCTGTTGCATTGAGGGCAGGGTTTACATTCCAAGACAAATCACTTGCAGTAATCCGCTTTCCAAGGAGATTTTGAAGAGAAAGAAGCTCCCTGAGCCCCTCACGGGCATTTCCCCTGTTCATTGAGGCAACACCATGCCTGATGAAAATGCGGTTTTCGTTTTTAAGGGGCATGATGTCTGCAAGGGCGGCAAGAGCGACAAGCTGCAGGTCCCGTTCATTCGCCTTTTCATCGCCGGGGAACTGTCTTTTAAGGCTTTCATTCATAAAAGTAACGAAAATATTGAAAAAGGCGTTGATTTCCGTGTTTTGCTCAGGATTGTACCGTGCAAGCTTTGACCTTGCCTTTAAGTCGCGTAAGCTCACATTTGCCATTGAAGGGAAAAGCCTTGCGACCTGAGAGCGTATGTCAAGGAAATTGAATTCCGCGGCCTTTCCAAAAATTTGGGCAAGCAGGGAAGATGTTGATTTTTCGTCCCAGACAAAAATCTGCTGTCCCCGTAAAAAATCAATCAGTTTTGTAGAAGAAATTGAAGTCCCTGCTGAAACAGTCTCCGTAAGCGAGCCTTTTTCCACGAGATTCTGCAATTTAAGCGCTTCAATCCTGCATTCACCGCCATCCTGAGAAGGAATTGCCGTTAAAAGCGCGATTTCATTTTTGTAAAGCTCTGAGCGGGCAAAACGCAGGGCCGAAACGACCTTGTAAACGACGGCACAGCCCGAAATATCCTTAAAAGGATAGCCGCTGTCGGCGCATTTTGGATTTACAATGATTGCAGGACTTGGAAGAGTTTCCGGGGGAGTATGGTGATCCAAAACGATTACATCCATGCCCTTTGAGGAAGCATAGGCGATTTCTTCCACATTTGAGATTCCACAGTCAACGGTAATTACAAGAGAGCCGAAGTTTTTCTCAAAATCATCCACGGCATTTTTATTGAGACCGTAAGGATCAGTCCCTGAAGGAAGCCGGTAAGAAACATCAAGCCCCAGGGAGCATAAATAATCGTAAAGAACTACAGTGGAAGTGATTCCGTCAACATCCCTGTCCCCAAAGATAAGGACTTTTTCGCCCTCATCTTTTGCCTGCAAAATCCTGTCGACGGCATCTTCCATGTTATTGAAAAGAAAGGGGTTGTGAAGGAAGCGAAGGTCGTCCTCCAAAAAGAACTGAACCTCACTCCCGTCTGTAATGCCCCGCCGGAGCAAAATTGACGCAGTTAAAGCATCGACACCAAATCTATCATATAAACCGCTTACCTGCTCGCGGTGAACGGGCTTTTTTATCCAATTTTTCATTATTTATCCACAGATTAACACAGATTAACACAAATTAACACAGATAGGATAACACAAAACGAAAAAAGGATAAACATATATTTTATATCCGCCTTCATCTGCGTCTTTCTGCGTCTAAATCTTTCCGTCAGCCTTGTCTTTTAAAATCAGACTGCGAAGGGCTTCTACCGCGACACTTATCGCCGCCTCTGTGTCGTGAGCCTGCTTGTTGGGCAGTCCTTTTTTTGCCCGCTCCTGATTAGCCACCACGAGGAAGCATGAGCCGACCCGCACCCGGAGGAAAAGACCGGCAATGAAGAGAGCCGCGCTTTCCATTTCGCTGGCAAGGCAGCCCATGCGGAGCCAGGCCTGCCACTTGTTCTCAAGCTCATAGCTCACAGGCATAATCTCAGGCTCATGCTGACCGAAGAAAGAATCCTTGCACTGAACCACGCCCACATGATTCGGAACGTTAAGTTTTTTAGCGGCTGCGGACAATGCATTCACGCAGTCAATATTTGCCACGGCAGGATACTCAATGGGAGCGAATTCCCGGCTGGTGCCTTCCATACGGACAGCCCCTGTGGCAATAACGATATCGCCTCCCATTACATCTTCCTGCATACCGCCGCAAGTTCCCACACGAATGAAAGTGTGGGCACCGCATTTTGCAAGCTCGTCAATTGCGATGGAAGCCGAAGGGCCGCCGATCCCCGTTGAAGTGACCGAGACAGGCACTCCCTCAAGAGTTCCGGTATAAGTGACATATTCCCGCACATCAGCCACGAGTTTCGCATTGTCAAAATGTTCGGCAATCTTTGCGCATCTTTTCGGGTCACCGGGCATAATAACATATTTTCCGATGTCAGCCGGCCCCACTCCCGTGTGATACTGTTTTCCTGAACCTTCTGTGTAATCAACCATAATTTCCTCCTTATTTTCGCTTCCTCACAGAGTTCCGCAAGAAATCTATAAAATTCCCACGCCGCTTTCAAGTGACTTGAGCCTTGTCCCGCAGGCCTGCTCGATAAGGGAGTATGAAAGAGCCTTCATCTCAAGAAATGCAGACTGAGAGATGACGATTTCCCGCACGGCTTTGGGGCTAAGGCTCGTCACCGCCTCAAGATAGGTCAGTGCCGCCTTTGAGAGCGTGAAATCCGCCTTCCTCTCTCCAGAAGCGCAATCCGGACAGACAAAGCCGTTCTCCAATCTGGAAAAGCTGTATCTCCATGATAAGGCATCATCCGTGAATTTCCCAGCATGAAGTGAAATTCCGCAGGAAAGACAGTTTGCCGTATCGGGCTTCACGCCGAGAAGACCGAGATAACGCCACAAAAAACGCACCAGTCCCAGCCTTGACTCCTCTTCCCCGGAAAGCTCGATTCCGTCCAGAAATCCGTTGAGGATTTTCCAGCTTTCGGCGGGAGAGCCGGCACACTTGGTCTTAATCAAAATCTCCGTGGCAAAAGAAGCGGCATAAGTCTTAAAAAGATTTTCCCTGAATGAAAGATGATAATTCTTAACATCGAAGTCAGTGATTTTCGTCTGATTTTTCACTTCATCCCGGTAGAGATACAAAATCCCCGAATTCATGGGAGAGACAAGGGAGCGCAACTTAGACTTAGGCCCGCCGTAAAGCGTCGCAAAGAAAATCCCCTCCTCCGGCGAAAAAACCGTAACCCGCCGGTTATTTTCCCCGCTCATGGCCACCGAGAGAATCAAAGCTGGTGTAGAAAAATTCCTCATAAACCGAAACCACCGATTTTAGAACAAGCAGGCGTTGCGGGCGGCGATTGAGCCCGCAGAGGGGGTAGCGACCAACGAAGTGGGCGCGAGGGGGAGACTTCCCCCACCCCAATTCCTAATTGCTCATTCCTAATTATTAATTATCTGAACTCCCGCGCTGGCTCCGATCCGGCTGGCTCCCGCCTCTACCATAGCCACGGCCTCTTCCCAGTTATGGATTCCGCCGCTTGCCTTTACGCCCAGATGCCCGCCCACAGTCTTTCGCATGAGGGAAACAGCGTGAGTCGTCGCTCCGTTGGGCAGAAGTTTTCCGTCAGGGCCTTTTAGAATCGCAAAGCCCGTTGAAGTCTTGACGAAATCTGCCC
>JAFUHS010000031.1 GCA_017468745.1 Treponema sp.
GAAGACTCTTCCAGAGATCACAAAAGTTGACAAGGAAGGCTGGCTCAAGGAAGTTAAAGACATCCGCGAAAACCACTATCCAAAATTCGGCTCACACCTGCCGAAAGAATTGTCTGACTGCTTGGACGACTTGGAAAAGCGCTTGAATGCGTAAGTTCATGCTGGCAAGCTTCAGCTTGCGACAGTCTCGCTTGAACAAAGCATAAACTCACAGAGCTTAGGAGCGCACAGAGAGCGTAATGAACAGGAACGATTTTCGTAATTCTGAAAGCTCTCTGTGAACTCTGTGTTCTCTGTGAGAAATTTAGAATACCCGCTCTGAGATTTTCTTGGGGTGGGATTTTTTTTGCGTCAAAGCACCCGCGTCTATAAAAACAATCTGCGTTCATCTGCGTGAATCTGCGTCTAAAAGTTCGTTTGTTTGATTTTTTCGAACTTATGTAGGATAATACAAGCATGATTAAGACTTTTGAAATTGATTTGGATGACGCTTTGGTGGAGAATGCCGGTAAGATTTTTGAGACTCTTGGCACTGACATCGACACGGCGATAAAAATGTTTTTGACTCAGGCAACTCTCAGAAAGGGCTTCCCCTTTGAGGTGGCAATCCCTCAGGAGACGGCTGCGGGCGAGAGTGATTCCCTTCATGACGGCGTTTCCGAGGAAGAGGAGGATGCGCTGGCTATGGCGACTGAAACTCCTGTTGAGGCAAGTCCGGTTCCGCCTGTTTCACCTGAGATTTCGGCCCGCGTTGCTGCCAATGAGGCTCTTGTCGCTCAAATGCGTGAAGAAATCGGAGACAAAGCTATAACTCCTGAATTTGACGAGGGTGAGGAAGAGAAAATGCAGAATGCAGAATGCGAAATGCATAATGATTCTGAGAGTGCATCTCCTGTAGAAGCGGAAGTTGCTTCTGAATCGGACGAGATGCCTTCCGAGCCAGAAAAATCTCCCGTGACCGAGCCTGCTTCAGAGCCTGTAGACGAAGATGAAGAAGAGGACGAGACTACGCCCGACAATCTTTTCGATGCCTGGGATGTGGGCGAGGAAGAAGACATCGGCTGCCGCTAGCTTCTTAAAATTCCACCGTGCATGTGATGGGCAGGTGGTCGGAATAGCCCTTGCCCTTCCAAACCTGATAGCGTTCGGGGTGACCTTCGCTGTCTGCCCATTCTCCAAGGTTTTCCGCGCAGAAATCCCTGATGATGACAGGACCTGCCGCAAAAAAATGGTCAATCCTCTCCCATTGGCTCTTGTACCAGTAGCTTCCGGGAATAGAAAAACTTCCGTTTTCTAAAATCCAGGGCGAGTAGACGGCAATATTTTCTTTTCCGCGAAGAATGACATTCGTTTTTGCTGAAGATGCTGAGACCTCCGAGCGGGCAGAAAACTGAAGGTTAAATTCTGAAATATCCTTGTTGAAATCTCCTATAGCCAGCAAGGCATTGTTTTTGCGGGCGGCTTTCAGCATTAATTCGGCGAGCTGGCTTTCTTGTCTCTCGCGCCAGATTTCGGATTCTTCTTCTCCCCCGCTTTTGCTCTTCCAATGGTTAATAAAAAGGGTAAGGCTCTTGTCTTTTGCATGAACTGAGACTTGAACGACGGGGCGCATGGCTGGCTGATGTCGCTTTGAGCGGATTTCCAGCGAATGGACAGAAATTTCTCCGATGGGAAAGCGGGAGAGCAGGGCACAGCCGATGGAACTGTTTTTATCCCTGGCGAAGAGACCGTGCCTGTATAATTGCGAGAAATCAAATGTCCCTGAAAGTCGGTTTGATATCTCCTGCAGCTGGGCTTCTTTTTCTATTTCTTCCATAACGATAATGTCTGCGTCAAGTTCTTTTATGACCGAAACGAGCCTGTCCAAACGCTCTTCATATTTGTTTTGGCTCCAGCCGCTTTTTCCACTTTTGTATTCCGTGTATTCATTCCCGTCAAAAATAGGGTCGAAAAAAGTCTGTAGATTCCAGTTCATGATTTTTATCCTTTGAGAAAAAGGTGGAGAGTCTTTTTCACCAAAATCTTCTGCACAGGAAGAGAGGAAGAGGAGACTGGAAAGAAGAACTTTCAGCCATAAATCTCTGAAAACATGCCTTTTTAGTATTATTCTTTTCATAACTATGTATTGGTAGAAAAAATCAATTTTAGGCAATAAAAAATGAACTTTTTTGCTTTTTTTTAAAATTTGCTTTATACTTAATTAATACTGATATTTTAGGAATCGTATATGAAGAAGAAAATCCACATTTCCGTTCTCTCGTTTAAATTACTTGTCAGTGCGATTCTTTTCGGTCTTTTAATGGGGGTCGTCAACAGTCTTGTAAGTTATAATGAATTTAAAAAACAAATAGAGAACCTTTACTCTGATATAACTACTCAATTTGCTCATACAGCGGTTTCTTATGTTGATCCTGAGAGAATATATCTATGGCTGACCAGTGGTAAGGATGGATACTGGGATTCAACGAATGCCCGTTTGAACGAGCTGACCGAGACGGCCGAACTTGCCTATATTTATCTCACGGTTTTATCTGCTGATTATAAGTCTCGTACTTATGTTTTTGATACGGTAAGCAGTCAGGTTATTGATTCGGAAGAATTCCCCCTGGGGCATGTGGAGTCTCTCCAGAAAAAAACACCTGATTATATTGAAAATCTGCGAAATCTTGTTGAAAATGGTGAAAGTCAGAGCTATTTTTCTTACAAAAAAAGTGGTGGTCATGTAACGACTTCTATTCCGGTCAGGGATTACACAGGAACTGTTGTCGCCGTAATGAGCGTTGTAAAGCCTATGACAGAAATCAAGGAATATAAAATAAATTTCCTTCAGTCTTTTATTACAGCGGCTCTAATCGTTACTTTCCTCTTTGTTGTCTTGTATGCGTCGGCTATACTTAAAGGCATTATCAATCCCCTCATGTCTATTATTGACGAAACAAGTCATTTTGCGGAACATCATGGTGAGTTGTCGGGTTCTCTCAAAAAAATCAAGAACAAAGACGAACTGGGGCTTCTGGCAAAATCAGTTGAGAAGATGAGCGAGGATATGAATTCATATATCGCTGACTTAACGAAGGCTACTGCCGAAAAAGAGCGTCTCGGAGCCGAGCTTAATGTCGCTACAAAGATTCAGTCTGAAATGCTGCCCCGGATTTTCCCGCCTTATGAAAATCATCCTGAAATCGAGCTGTTTGCAAGCATGTCGCCTGCAAAAGAAGTTGGCGGTGATTTTTACGATTTCTTTATGCTTGATGACAATCATTTTGCCGTCACGGTCGCAGATGTCTCCGGGAAAGGAGTTCCGGCGGCCTTGTTTATGGTTATTGCGAAAACCTTGCTTAAAGAGGCTGCTTTCCGTTATTCTCTTCCTAGTGAGATTTTCGCTCATGTGAATAACATTTTATGCGAGGGGAATGAGTCAGGTCTGTTCGTGACCTGTTGGCTGGGAATTCTGGATGTAAATACAGGAAAACTCATTTTTTCTAATGCAGGACACACATCTCCGGTTATTTCCCTTGGAGGAAATGTGACATATCTGGAATCAAAGCCGAATTTAATGCTGGCGGCAATGCCTGGTATCCCGTATATGGATCACGAAATTTATATTTCTGCTGGCGACAGGCTTTTCTTGTATACAGACGGTGTCACGGAAGCGACCAGCGAAAACAATGAATTATACGGCGAGGGGCGGCTTCTGAAAAAAATAAAGAACCTGCAGTCTGATAGTCCAAGAGATGTGCTTGCGGAAATTAGGGCTGATATCGATGCTTTCGTGAGAAATGCACCTCAGTTCGATGATATAACAATGCTTGAAATGATTTTCAATGGAAAATAGGGAGATTATTATGAAAGAATTACGAATTACTGCCGAAGACAGAAACATTGATGCTGTAAATGATTTTATTCATTCCTGCCTTCCTTCAGATTGCGATGATATGTTTCTCTATAAAATAGATTTGGCCGTGGAAGAGATTTTTGTAAATATATCACATTATGCCTACCAGCCGAATGTTGGAGAAGCATGGATTTCGGCTTCATTTGAGGATAATGTCCTGACCATTATTTTCAAGGATAAAGGTAAGGAATTTAACCCGATTGCAAAAGCTGATCCAGATATTACTCTTTCTGCCGAAGAGCGTGATATTGGCGGACTAGGTATTTTTCTGACGAAAAAATTTATGGACAGTGTAGAATACGAATACAAAGATAATCAGAATATACTGACAATCCGAAAGGCAATCGTTCAGGCGTAAAAGCTGAGCCTCTGCGGGGCGGATAAGCGGAACCCGCAGAGTTTTTCTTTTTTTTATTCAAATGTGAGGATTGAATCCATTCCCGTTGCGCTGAGAACCTGCTTGCAGAAATCAGATGGCTTGCGGAGAATCATTTGACCGCCTGTGGGAAGCATGATTTTGTGTGCCAGCAGAATGACTCGGAGCCCGGCGCTTGAAACATACTCAACTCCAGAGAGATTAAGATAGAGCGTTTGCCTTATGGGTTTAATTTGTTTGAGAGCCGCTTCGAGTTGTGGGGCTGTTGTTGTGTCGAGACGACCGTTTACAACCAATTCAATTCCATTGCTTACTTTGTTTTCTGTAATAGTCATAGTTCTACTTTCCTTTTCGTAAAAATAATATGCAAAATTAAGCTTTTGCGTTAAAATCGCTTCTGCAGATTCTGAAACCAAGGCTACTGCTTTTTCCGCTGGGAATACTTCCGCTTCGGTAGAATACAGTGCATTGCTCTGCATCATCGAGCCAGCAACCGCCGCGTTTAGAGTGCATTGCTCCGATTGCAGGTCCACGCGGGTCTGTTTGTGAGTTTGGTATAAGATGGGGCTCGTAGTAGTCCCAGCACCATTCTGTGACATTGCCGCACATATCGTAAAGACCAAGAGAATTTGGTTTTTTGAGTCCGACAGTGTGCGTTGTAATATCGCTGTTTTCGCCATACCAGGCGACTTGATTTATATCACTTCCTCCGGCATAGCGGGTGGGCATGATGTTTCTGCCGCCTCTTGCCGCATATTCCCATTCAGCTTCAGTAAGAAGCCTGTAGCCGTTTGCGTTGAAGTTGCACGCAATTCGTTTCCAGACGGGGCTGTTCGCATCAAAACTTTGTAAGTCCGTCATTTGACCTATTTGATAACAGGGGGTGAGTCCCTGAATTGCACTTAGCGTATTGCAGAATATAAGAGCCTCGCACCAATTGACCATTTCGACAGGCCGATTTTCACCCTGCAATTTTGAGGGGTTTTTCCCTATGACATAGGCGTACTGTTTTTGCGTAATCGGAGTTTCCGAAACACAAAAACTTGAGAGCGTAACTTGAAAATCTCCTGTGAGACTTCCCATGAGGAATGTTCCGCCTTTGACAGGAACCATTCTGGGAACAGAATCATTGCGAGTGTGAGAAACTTCGTGAAGGGAGCCATTTGCGGTGGTGTCTTTTATGACGCGAACCGCCTTGCCGCATTGAGAACAGAATTTGTCGATTGCGCTCAGGGTCGTTCCGCAGGCCGGGCATGACCGGCATACTTTGATTGAGCCTACCGGGAAACCGCAGTTACTGCAAAAATTTGCCGCGTCGGGAAGCTTTGTGTTGCATTTGATACAGTTTAACATTTCCATCTCCCATAACAACTTCTATAATTATAGCACAAATTTAAAAAAAGTATATAATCGAATTTATATTATGAAAAAGATTTCTTATCCCTCAAAAAAGCGGCTTCTTATTTTGGAGAAAATCCTCTCGCAAAGTGCAAAAAAACGCATTACTTCCGTGGAACTGAGTGCGCTGACAGGCTGGGGCGAGGCGACGATTCGACGGGATATTTCAAATCTGGAATGTCATAACGGGCTTTCAAACGGATACGAGGTGGGCGCGCTGAGGGAGGCGATAAATCAGGCTTTTCAGATAGAGGGGACGGAGGCTGAAAAACACCCCTGCTGTATCGTCGGGCTTGGGAAACTGGGGGAAGCCCTGCTTGAATCATCTGTTTTTGAGGGAAGTCCTTTTGAGCTTGTGGCAGGGTTTGACACAAATGTTAATAAAATCGAAATCATGAAATCAGCTGTCCCGCTTTTTGCCACCCTTGATTTGGAGAGGAAAATCCGCTCCCTTAAAATCGAATACGCGATTCTTGCCGTCCCGGACGAAAAAGCCCAGTTTATGGCGGACAGGCTTGTTTCTTATGGAATCAAAGGAATCGTCAATTATACGAATGTCATATTAAAGCTGCCTAAAGAGATTTGCGTGGAGAATGTGAATACGGTTTTTATACTTACAGGCATGATGACCCGTTAATACTGTGAAAAATTTCACAATAAATCAGCCTGAATTCATCATTTTCATTGACCTTGCTTCTGCAAATCTTTAAAATCCTATCATCAATTCTGTGAAAGATTTCACATTAGATGAAAACTTGCGATTCGGTGCATCCTTGTTATCGCAAAGGTTTTAGGAGTAAAAAATGGCTAGAGTCTACAATTTCAGCGCAGGTCCAAGCTGCCTGCCAGAAGAAGTTTTGAATGAATGTGCGGCAGAAATGCTTGATTATAAGGGAACGGGTCAGTCCGTAATGGAGATGAGCCACCGCTCAAAGGCTTACGAGCCAATCATCGAGGACGCAGAGGCTATGGTCCGCAAGCTGATGAAAGTTCCTGAGAATTACAAGGTTCTTTTTGTTCAGGGCGGCGGAAGCACACAGTTTGCAATGGTCGCTCAGAACTTGGGCATCAAAAACAAAAAAGCCGCTTACATCGAGACTGGCGTATGGGCTAAAAAAGCAGCCGCAGAGGCTAAAAAGCTGGGAATCGCAGTTGATGTAATCGCTTCTTCAAAAGACAAGAATTATTCTTACATCCCGAAAGTTGAGAAAATCACAGGCGACTATGATTACGCCTACATCTGCTTCAACAACACAATCATGGGAACTCATTACGAGTACATTCCTGACACAGGCGATATTCCGCTCGTTGCTGACATTTCTTCATGCGTTTTGAGCGAGCCTCTTGATGTCTCAAAATTCGGACTTCTTTTCGCAGGCGCACAGAAAAACCTGGCTCCAGCAGGCGTTACTTTGGTTATCATCCGTGAAGACTTGATTCCGGAGCCGGAGAACTGCTTGCCGGGTACCCCCACAATGCTCGCTTACAAAACTCACTCTGAGAACGGAAGCATGTACAATACTCCTCCGAGCTACACAATCTATGTTTTGGGAAAAGTCCTTCACTGGATTGAGGCTAACGGCGGAGCTGAAGGCATGCTCAAACGAAACAAGGAAAAGGCTGATTACCTCTATAACTTCCTTGATTCAAGCGATTTCTACCATGCGACAACAGAAAAGGGAAGCCGCTCTCTGATGAACGTTCCTTTCCTCACAAAATACTCTACTGCCGAGACAGCAGCCGCTGGAAAGAAAGACGAGGCTGACCGCTCTGACGCAGAAAAAGCAGCTCTGGCAAAAGAAAAGGAAATCAACGACAAGTTCGTTAAGGAAGCCGCCGCAGCTGGCCTCGTAAATCTCAAAGGTCACCGCTTGGTTGGTGGAATGAGAGCAAGCATTTACAACGCAATGACTCTGGACGGAGTTAAAGCATTGGTTGACTTCATGAAAAAATTCGCCGAGGCAAATAAATAATTAGACGCAGATAAACGCAGATAGACGCGGATTTTTGTTTATATGTTAAACGAAAATCGTCCGTGAGATACGAAAGTTTTTCGTACGGGAAATAAATAATCTGTGTTCATCTGCGTGCATCTGCGTCGAAAAAAATGGAGAAAAATATGTACAAGATTCAGACTTTAAATAAAATCAGTGCAATCGGCTTGGAGAACTTTCCTCGGGATGAATATGAGATTGCTACCCACATCAATAACCCGGATGCAATTCTTGTCCGCTCGGCTGACATGCACTCAATGGAACTTCCTGCAAGCGTTAAGGCTGTGGGTCGAGCCGGGGCCGGCGTAAACAACATCCCTTGCGAGGAGCTTGCCGCTAAAGGCGTTGTCGTATTCAACACACCGGGCGCAAACGCAAACGCAGTAAAAGAGCTGGTAATCCTCGGTCTTTTGCTTTCTAGCCGGCCTGCTCTTGCCGCAAACAAGTGGGTTATGTCAGAGCTTTCTGGAAAAGGTGATGAAATTCCGGCACTGGCAGAAAAAGGCAAGAGCCAGTTCGTAGGACCTGAGCTTAAAGGAAAGACTTTGGGCGTTATCGGTCTTGGTGCAATCGGAGCTATGGTCGCAAACACTGCAATCGCTTTGGGAATGAATGTAATCGGCTACGACCCCTTCCTTTCTGTAAAAGCCGCCCTTTCCCTGGACCGCAATGTTAAAATCTCTGACACTCTCGAAGGTGTTTACACAAAATCTGACTACATCACGGTTCATGTTCCTCAGACTAACGACACAAAGGGAATGATTAATGCTTCTTCAATCAAAACGATGAAAGACGGCGTTCGCATCATCAACTTTGCCCGCGGCGGCTTGGTAAACAACGCAGACCTTTTGGCGGCAATCGCTTCCGGCAAAGTCGCTGCCCTCATCACTGACTTCGCTGATGAAGAGCTTATGAAGTGCGACAAGGTAATCTGCCTGCCTCATCTGGGTGCTTCTACCCCTGAGGCTGAGGACAACTGTGCCGTTATGGCGGTAAAAGAACTCCGTGACTTCCTTGAAATCGGAGAAATCCGTAACTCTGTAAACTTCCCGAAAACTTTCCGAAACGAGCCTATTCCTGCAAACGGAACCCGTCTCTGCATCTGCCACAAAAATGTTCCCAACATGATTGCCCAGTTTACGGCAGTCCTCGGAAACGCAAAACTCAACATTGCGGGCATGGTTGACCAGAACAAAAACGACCTTGCTTATGCATTGATTGATGTTGACGGAAAAGTTGAGGGTGAAACTCTTAAAGCCTTCGAGGCGATTGACGGCGTAGTCAAAGTTCGCCCGATTTACAACTAAAAATACAAGCCTTTGGAAGAAAAGGGGTGCAGGGGAAAGGAAATACCTTTTGCGAAAGGTTGCCTTTCCCCTGCATTTTTTTTGCTTTGTGGTGATTTTTTTTGTTTATTTTCAGAGCCTGTGTTATAATAGATTTGTTCGAAGAATTCGACTGTCCGTTCCAGATACTTGGCGTTTTACTTAGAACTGTTTGTTCTGAAAGAAGGAGATATATGGGCGAATTGTCAAGCCAAGTGCAACGATTTTGAATAGAAAATCTCTAATGGTGTCTTCAAGCTGAGAGTGGGGCGAGTATCGTTTTAAAAGGCTTAAGGCTGTTATTATTCCTGCAATACCGTCCGCTTCTCCCAGCTGCGGGGCATAATCGAAGGCAAAATCATAGGATTTGTGATATTCATAAAAGTTTTGAAGGGAGTCAGTAAAGTTTTCCGTTATTACTTCTGAAATCTTTTTTGCTTCAAAATCCAATCGCGTCGTCATTACTGTTTCCCCAAAGTAGACTTCCATTTGGGGAAGGAATGTTCAGAGAATACATTTCCTTAAAGCAGTTCTTCAGCCTCGCTTAAAGCCACTTCTTTTGAAAGAGGCTCTGCTGTGCGACTCGGTGTTTTTTGGGGAAGCTCCTCACGCTTAAGGATTTTTGATAATTTTCTGCCGTGGCAAGGGAATCGTGATTATAAAGTCGTATTATTATATCAAAATATTCTTGCGTGCCGTAGACAATTACCCGAATAGGCATATCAGCGGGTGCATTTCGAAGCGCAGCAGCTAATTCTTCGCGGCTGTTTAGAGTCTGCTGATAGGCTGCGTGGTATCCCTCATGAAAGGAATCCAAATAATGAAAGACTGGCTCTTTTTCACCATTTACAATAGGAGCAAGTCCTTTTTCATCTGTGCTCATAAAGGGACTGATTTCTATCTCTTTCTGTTTGCCTGGAAGTATGGCTGTGTAATATGGAGTATGACCACGCTCCTGCCGTGATTGTGGGTATCGTCTGCTGAAAGTTCAATATCAGTGATTTTTGTATATGTTTTTCTGCCAAAAGGGCTGAAGATATTTCTTCCTTATGTTTGTCCATACGGCAAAGCATTTCAAGGAATGCGTCCGTAACATTTTTTAGCCGAATTGTAAGAATTTCTAAAAGCGGTTCAGGAAGAGAAAGCGTACCAGCCTGAATTTTTTGCTGTATTGTTTCTTCCGCTTTTTTGAGCTGCTCGCTGGTAATAAGCTCGGGCAGCATAGCTGCATAAGGATTTTCACCAGAAATTTCATTTGCAATGAGCCTTTTTGAGCTGCTACCTGTCATTAAGGCTGTCAGAGTTTTTAGGCTGGATTCAAATTTTTCTTCTACCTTTTGGCAGAGCAGTCCTGCATAGAAACTGCATTTTACACGGTCTGTCTGCTCTTTTATATAGGCCTCAAACACATATTACTCCGAATGTATGATTTCGATTTGTTACATACAATCCAAAATAGACTTACTTTTAGCAGACTATTTTGGATTCACATTAGTAAAATCAAATATTTATAACTCTATAGTACTGGAAGCGGGTTGCATTCTTTCACAGCCATAGAAATTATGCAGCCGTTGGCTTTGAGGAAGTCAGCCACCTTCTTGTCCTTTGCAGCCTGGGCGAAAGCTTTTTTAAGATCTTCGCTTGCCATGACTTCTTTGTACAAATCTTCTAATGTTTTCATAGTAAATTCCTCCTGTATATTTGATTTACTCTGTATATTTAGACGAAGCAAATTGAAAACGGGCGGAAAATTCTTGAAAAAAATTTGATTTTCCAAGCAAATGACAGTCCGTCAACTTTATGATATAATTTCCCTATGGATTTGAGCCGAAAACTGCCGATTGGTATTCAAGATTTTAAGAAACTCCGCGAGAATGGTTTTATCTATGTTGATAAGACCGAGTTTGTTTACAATCTTTCGCATGTGCAGTCGCCTTATTTCCTAAGCCGCCCCCGCCGCTTCGGGAAGAGTCTTTTGCTTTCCACAATGGAATACTATTTTCTTGGCAAAAAAGACCTGTTCGCGGGACTTAAAATCGAAGAACTCGAAAAAGAGTGGACTGAATATCCTGTGCTCAAAATCAGTTTTGGAGCGGACAATTATCCCGATTTGACGAGCCTGAAATCTGCACTGAATCTGATTCTTTCAGGATATGAAAAACAATACAATATTCAAGTGACGGACGAGCGTTCTGCACCACGGCTCAACAGGCTGATTACCACTGCTTATGGGCAGACCGGAAAGCCTGTCGTCATTCTCATCGATGAGTACGATAAGCCGATTTTGGATGCCCTTTATACCGAAGATGAAGAAAAGAACCGTCAGGAATTAAGAAGTTTTTACAGTCCCTTAAAGGATTTGGATAAATACATCCGTTTTCTTTTTATCACGGGAATCACGAAAGTGAGCCATGTGAACATTTTCAGCGGCTTGAACCAACTGAATGACATAAGTATGGCTGGGGAATTTTCTTCATTGTGCGGAATCTCAGAATCAGAGCTTGAAAAGTATTTTCTACCCGAGATTGAGGAGCTTTCAAGGAAGTTTAATCTCTCCCTTCCTGAAACAAAGGAAAAATTGGCTCAAATGTATGACGGCTACCAT
The DNA here is from genome assembly GCA_017468745.1 of Treponema sp. GTDB lineage: Bacteria > Spirochaetota > Spirochaetia > Treponematales > Treponemataceae > Treponema_D. The sequence goes on from JAFUHS010000031.1 coordinate 11,594, forward strand.
TTTTCTTACGGAAGCGAAGGTGTCTACAATCCCTTCTGTCTCTTAAAATGCTTTTATGAAAAAAACTTCGGCTCATATTGGTTTGAAAGCGGAACTCCGTCGTTCCTTGTTAAAACTCTTGAAAACGAGCCTTTTAGTCTTGCTACTATCGTCAATGGTCGCAGGGCAAAAGAAGACCAGTTCAAGAATTACGACCCAGACTCAAAGAATATGTTGCCGGTTATTTATCAGAGCGGCTATCTTACGATAAAAAAATTTGAATTCCCGCGATGTGTCTACACCTTGGACTTTCCGAACCGTGAGATTGAGGAAGGATTTTTAAATATTCTCCTCAAAAAGTTTCTAAAAGTGCCTGATGATGACCTGGGGCTTGCAATAGACAATATTTGCGATGCATTGGAAGAAAAAGACATCGACAAGGTTCTTTCCATCATAAAAGCCGCAATTGCTGATTTGCCCACCGTCGTCAAAAAAGATATGTGCGAAAACTACTATGAGTCTGTCACACACCTGATTTTCCGCCTTTCAGGCTACCGCGTCGCAAGCGAGCTTCAGTCTGTGGCAGGACGGAGCGATGTGGTGGTCGCCACAAAAAATTCCGTCTTTATCTTTGAGCTGAAGATGGACAAGGGGCGTGATTTTGAGGAGGTCGCAGCCGAGGCGTTAAGCCAAATCAGCGCAAACGGCTACGCGGACAGATTCGCCGTGAGCGGCAAGCAAATGTTTAAAATCGGCGTAGTGTTCTCAAGCTGCGGCAAGGGAATGCTCGGCTGGAAGTATTAGGGCTTAGCAGAGCCCCTTGCGGCCTGGGCGAAAGCAGCTTTAAGCTCATCGCTTGCCATGACCTCTGTATACAAATCCTGTAATGTTTTTATAGTAAATATCTCCAGTGTGTTTGATTGATTCTGTATATTTAGACGAAGCAGAATGAAAAACGGGCGGAAAATTTTTGAAAAAAAATTAAAATCCGGAAAGCAGAGCCTCTGGCTTTTCAATCACGAAATCTGCATTGAATTCGCTGAATTCTTCCCTGCTTCCGTAGCCCCACAAAACGGCGCAGCAGGGAATGTTATTTTTGTGGGCACCGATAATGTCGTGCTTTCGGTCGCCAATCATGAGAATCTTTCCATTCTTATGCTCTTCTTCAAGATGATTTTCCTTAATCACATATTCGATAACCTTTGCCTTTTCGCTGCGAGTTTCCTCAAGGTCAGAGCCGCCGGCAAATTCAAAAAAAGGTGCAAGATTGAATTTTTCAAGAATCCGATTCATAAAGATTTCAGGCTTGCTTGTGGCCACGAAGAGATGTTTTCCCTGAGATTTAAGGGCTGAAAGCGTTTCGCTGATTCCTTCATAGACAGAATTTTCAAAAAGCCCTTTTTCGCCGAAATATTCCCGGTACTTTCCCATAGCCTCGTGAGCCTTTTCACGGGAAAATCCGAATAATTCCTGAAAAGAATCCATGAGGGGAGGGCCGATGAATTTTTTGAGCGTGCTTTCGGGAACATCACGAATCCCGTAATATTCAAGGGCATGGCGGGCTGAGTTCATAATCCCCGGCGCTGATTCCGTAAGAGTCCCGTCCAAATCCCAAAAAAGATGCGTAAAAGAAGAAAGATGATTCATAAAATCCTATATCAAAAAGCCACTGCCAGCATCAAAAATCCAGAAAATAAAAAACTGGCGGAGTCGGGGTTCTGCCAAAAAGTCGCCCCTACGAGCATAGCTCTTCGGGAGAATCGCTAAAAACTCACCTCGTGAGTTTTTGCCCCGCAAGCGGGGCCGCTCCCTATGAGCTATGCTCACAGCGACTTGTTTGACGCGTTCTCACTGGGAGACCGTTTTTTTTAATCCAGTTTTTTTATTAATGATGGAAGAGGCGAATACCCGTAAAGGCCATGACCATTCCGTACTTGTTGCAGGTTTCGATTACATTGTCATCACGGACGCTTCCGCCTGGCTGAGCGATTACAGAAACTCCTGACTTGTGAGCGCGCTCTATGTTGTCGCCGAAGGCGAAGAATGCGTCGCTGCCCAAAGCATCATCAGTGTTCTTTGCGAGCCATTCTTTCTTTTCTTCGCGAGTGAAGACGGCTGGCTTTTCGGCGAAGATTGTCTGCCATTTGCCTTCTGCAAGGACATCCTCGTACTCGTCGCCGATGTAGACATCGATGGCGTTGTCCCGGTCTGCCCGCTTGATTCCCTCAACGAATTTGAGACCGAGGACTTTCGGAGACTGACGAAGCCACCAGTTGTCTGCCTTCTGGCCTGCAAGTCGTGTACAGTGGATTCGGCTCTGCTGGCCGGCTCCGATTCCGATTGCCTGACCGTCTTTTACATAGCAGACTGAATTTGACTGGGTGTATTTGAGGACAATCTGCGCGATAAGGAGATTGTGTTTTTCGTCTTCTGAAAGTGATTTTTTTTCTGTGACGATGTTTGAAAGTGTGCTTTCGTCCAGTTTGAGGAAGTTGTGTCCCTGCTCAAATTTAACGCCGAAAACCTGCTTGACTTCTGTTTCTGGCGGAACATAATTCGGGTCAATCTGAAGAATGCAGTAGCCGCCCTTCTTTTTTGCCTTTAAAAGCTCAAGGGCATCATCGTCATAGCCCGGAGCGATGATTCCGTCTGAAACTTCCTTGGCGATAAGCTGGGCCGTTGCCTTGTCACACTTGTCTGAAAGGGAAATGAAGTCACCGAAAGAGCTCATTCGGTCGGCACCGCGGGCGCGGGCATAGGCACAGGCCAGGGGAGTGAGCTGGATTGAGTCGTCCACGAAGTAGATTTTTTTGAGTGTGTCAGAAAGAGGCTTTCCGATTGCGGCTCCAGCCGGGCTTACATGCTTGAAGCTGGTCGCGGCTGGAAGACCGGTCGCTTCCTTTAATTCTTTAACAAGCTGCCAGCCGTTCAGAGCGTCCAGCAAATTGATATATCCGGGTTTTCCGTTAACAACAGTGAGCGGCAAATCGCCCTCGTCCACAAAGACGCGCGCCGGTTTCTGGTTCGGGTTGCATCCGTATTTCAATTCAAGTTCTTTCATATTCTAAAGGATAGCGGAAAAGTGTAATGTTTTCAATTCTTCTGATTTCATATACAATCGTTTCATGCTAAAAAAATCTTCTATTGTCGGCCTAATTTTTGCCTCAGTTTCCGTTTTTATGTGGGGAATCACCTTCGTCTCGACAAAATATCTTTTGCGGTCTTTTTCAGCCTTTGAAATCCTGGTGTTACGATTTTTACTCGCCTATCTGGGCTTGTGGCTTTTGCGTCCCAAATCTTTTAATCTTTCTGAGAAAAAAAATGAAATCTATTTTGCCCTTGCAGGATTTTCTGGAGTGACGGCCTATCAGTTCATGGAAAATATGGCGATTTCTTACACCAGCGCGTCAAATGTGAGCATTATCGTCTCAATCTGCCCGATTTTTACCGCGATTTTCTCTCAAATCTTCCTTAAAGAAAAGCATCTTACTCCTACATTTCTGCTGGGATTTTTGCTCGCGATTTTTGGAATTGCTTTGGTGAGTTTTAACGGCGTGGTCGTCCTTCACTTAAGTCCAAAAGGTGATCTGCTGGCTCTGGGGGCGGCGATTTTGTGGGGGCTTTACTCAATCTGCGTGTCTAAAATAAACGCGCTGGGCTTGGACCCTATCCAAACGACGCGGCGAATCTTCCTCTGGGCACTGGTCTTTATGATTCCCATCGGTCTTTTTTCGATTCTGACTCGCGCTTCTTCTGCTCCTGCGGCAAGTCAACTCGAACATCTTTCTCAATCCCTTGCCGGCATTTCCGTGAATTTCGATTCCGCTGTCAATAAAATCCGGCTTTCAAATCCCCTTAACTGGCTCAACCTCTGTTTTTTGGGCTTGGGAGCCAGCGCATTCTGCTTTGCAGCCTGGAACATTGCCTGTGAGCGACTGGGAACTGTCCGCGCTACCGTGGGAATTTACCTTATTCCGGTGGTGACGATAATCTTCGCTTTTTTTGCTCTGAAGGAGAGCATTTCTCTCATGGGAGCGATTGGCGCTGTGATTACGATTGCGGGGCTTTTCGTGAGCGAGATAAAAAAACATGATTAAAATTCTGCGGGACAGTCAATAGTCATTCTCTCTCCTGTGACCGGGTGGGTAAAAGTGATTTTCTGCGCGTGGAGCATGAGCCGCTCGCCCTCGTCACAGTGACCGTAAAGGCTGTCGCCGATAATCGCAGTTCCGAAACCGTGACAGTCCGCGCTGGCAAGACGAAGCTGATGAGTTCGGCCCGTGTGGGGCTTAAAGAGAACTCTCGTTGCGTTTCGGGTAGAGCCGTCAGGAGCATGGTATCGCTCTACATCGAGAACCTGCCATTGAGTGACCGCGCTCTTCCCGTTTTCGGCATCCCAAATCTGATGGGGGCGGTTTTCTGGATCAAGGCGGAAAAACAGCTCCATTTGCCCCTCATGCCCGATTCCTTTTCTTGCAAGCACTCCGTCCAAAAGAGCCACATATTCTTTTTGGATTTCTTTTGCCTCAAATTGCCTGTTCAGTTCCCTGTGAGCTGCTTTCGTAAATGCCAGAATCATAATTCCCGAAGTCTCCATATCAAGGCGATGAACCGCTGGCTGGGCAATCTCAACTGAATCACCAAAAAGCCTCCTGAAACGAGACTCAACGCAATCCTTTTTGTCTTCTCCTCTCCCAGGGACGCTCAAAATTCCCGACTCTTTGTTGACCACGCAAATTGAACTGTCTCTCCACAAAATCCGCAGACCCAGCATAGCCGGAAGCAAAATCCCGCAACGCTCATCGCAAGGAGGAGTTAGGAGTGAGGAGTGAGGAGTGAGCAGTGAGCAGGTAGGAGTTTGGAGTGAGGGGGTGGGTGTTGGGCGGTCCGGCTTCGCCGTCACGCTTTCCGCACTTCCGCTATTGCTCCATACCGCAAGCGGTACGCCTTCGGCGGTGCTACAATCGTTACCGCTCGTCTCTGTGTATGCTGTTTCGGCCAGCGAAATTGGGAAGAACTCGTGTGAAAAAGCATAGTCGAATAGCTTGGGGGCACAGCAATCGCCTGTTCCGGTTGGGGGAAGTTTACCCTGATTGTAGCGGGCGCAAATCTCCTTCAGAGAGCGAATTTTTCCGTCGATACAGTGAAAATTATAAAGAGCGTGGACTTTTTCAAGCGACTCCGCACAAAGTTTTCCCCGCTCTTCCCGAAGCTGTTTCGCTTCAGAATCAGCATGAGAGTCGGCATTCGTAATATTGGATTTTATTTCTTGAATTTTCTCCGTAATCTTGTGAATCCTTTTGTCATTTTCCGAGAGGGCTTTTTCAATCTGCTCTGCCGAAACGATAGAATCCACATATATTAATTCATAATTTTGCATTGCGCATTGTACATTATGCATTCGTTTGGCATTGCCCGAATTTGTGACCAAA